>DASYGC010000671.1:0-7398 GCA_036000225.1 Ktedonobacterales bacterium
ATCGCCAACGGGTTCGGCCATCCGCTCTACCGGCCAACCGCGACCACCTGCACCGATCAACCGTATGCCTTCCATCCGATGTACGCGACATCGAGCGAGGCCACCCGCGTGTTGTGGGCGGCGCACACCTACAATGTGGCCTACTCCGATGAGATTGGGCACTTCGAGTACTGCGCGGCGGCCAACACCAGCGGCGTCTGCACGACGGCTGGGGTCACCGATCCGTCGGGTGTGGATGGCGACGATGCCGGCTGCTTCACCCTGCCCATCAGCACCACGACGCACCTGCTAACAGGCTGTACGAGCACCGACAACGACTTCGATGGTCCCGAGTACCAGAAGAACTGGCCTGGGACGCTTGCCGATCCGCAGGATGACACGGAGGTCCACGCGCAGCCGGTCACCTTCACCAGCCCACTCTTCCAGGCAGCTGGCGACAGTCGCTTGCGCAACTTCCAGCGGGTCGCGTTCGAGACCGATCTGCCGCGCATCGAGGGCGCCGACGTTTCCACCAACAACGACTGCCAGCGCCACCTGACCGATCCCCATCCCGGCGCGGGCTGTGTCAACCCACCCAAAGGGGCCAGCTTCTACCCGATCTTTACCACCGCGCAGGTTGGTGGCATGTGTGTCTGGCGAGAAGGTGGCGCTCTGCTGCCTGGGACCCTCCGCACCTTCGGTGGCACCTCGACGCAAGAGTACGGTCCGTTGGACCACGTCGTCTATCCGTCGGTGGGCAACACCACCATCACCCTATTGGAGGACTTCCACAACACGCTGAGCTACAATCCGTGCCCGGCGTAGACGACTTCGTGTCGTAGCGCTATCTCCGTTAGTCCACTGGGCCGCCGCCGGGCAACCGACGGCGGTCTGGTGGTAGTAGTGGCCCGCAGCCGGGCGGGGACGCATGGAAAATCACCCCGCAACCTGCGTCGCGCGGCCACCTGCGCGGGCGCGCACCGGTGGCTCACGCCACGGTGAACGTCGCCGAATATACGGCGGTGCCCTGCGCGATGGGCGCGTGCGGATCGGTCACATAGAGCAGCATGAAGCGGTAGAGTCCGGCCGGCCAGGTCGAACCGGTGTGATCAGCGACAGCCACACCCTGGCGCAGTGCCAGCGACTGCGTCAGCATGTCACCTGACGCAATGGACACGACGCGTGGCGCGGGCAACGCACCCGCACAGACCGCCGTGACCTGCCACACGCCGTTCATCAGTCGTTCGAGCGACACGACCGTACAGTTCGAGTGGTCGGTCGCGGTCAAGATCGCGGTGGACAGGCCGTTATGAATCGTCACCGCGATAGCGTCGGTCGCCGCGTAGTGGGAGTGGTTCAGGGTGAGCGACACTCCGCCAGACTGGCCAGCCAGTGGGGTCTGGGTCGCGGACGCATGAGCAGAGGCGGTTTGCGTGGCCGCGCCCGCGGTGGCGGAGCCACTGGCCCCGAGTTGTGGTGCAACACCGCAGGCCACCAGGCCCACGCTCAGGCCCAGGAAGAAAGCAGTACCCATGATGTAATGCATTACAGTGCCGTGGCGCAGATGGCGCATCAGATGTTCCTCCCTTCAGCACATCTGACGCCACAGCTACCACTCCAGTTCCGAGGCAGCCGGCGCGGAACGTCCTTACGCGTGTCATGCGACCGACGTTGCCCGCTCGTTCAACGCGGGCACCGGGAACGTCAGGGCAATTCGACACCGGACTTCATCGTCGAACGCCGACTAGATGTCGGGTGCCGGCAGACCATGCATGCCGAGCGTCAACGAGATCTCACCGCCGTGGTGCAGATCGTGTTCGAGCACGTGCCAGACTACCCAGCTACGAGCCAGGTCGTAGTGGTCACCACGCCAGGTGTGCTCGAAGGTCTTGCGCATGTCGGCGGGACTCCAGCGCGCCAGACAGCCAGCCATAAATTCCCAACTGCGCTCGAGCGCCTGGACCAACTCGGCGGCGTCGAGCGGTGGCGCATCGGGCACGTCACGTGCATCGAGCGCGCGCATGTCGGCGCTCTCTTCACCCAGAAAGCCGTTGAACCAGCCGGCGCGACCGCCGATGATGTGCATGGCGAGCTCGCCGATGGAGCGCAGACCCGGTGCGGCGCGCAGCGTCAGTTGCTCCGGTGTGAGCGGGGCGAGCGCCATCCTAATGTGATCCTGATACTCCTTCCACGAGGTGTAGAACAGGTTGAGCGTGAAGTCTTCGGTGGCCATCTCTTGATACTCCTGTTGCTGTAGGTGATTCTACTCACTCGCTCGCGTCAATCACCACCTTGAGTGTAACGGCGAATGCGGCTATAATCCGCCCTGATTTCGGCGTGCTGATCACAACACACAGAGAGGGGGTGCGCCAGCTCATGCCCTACACGACGATGCGGGTGCTGACGATGCTCGAACTGCTGCAGTCGCGCCGGCAGTTCAGCGGGCCCGAACTGGCCGAACGGCTAGAGATCAACGTGCGCACGGTGCGCCGCTACAAGACGACGCTGCAGGATCTGGGCTTCCCAGTGGAAACGGTGCGCGGGCGCTACGGCGCGTACCGGCTGCGAGCGGGCTACAAATTGCCACCGCTGATGTTCACGGATGACGAGGCGCTGGCGGTGGTGGTGAGCTTGCTGGCGGCAAGACGGCTGGGGCTGGGGATGGCGGCGCCGGCCATCGAGGGAGCGATCTCCAAGGTGGAGCGGGTGCTGCCGGCGGCCCTGCGTGACCGCGTACGCGCGGTGCAGGAGAGCGTGGTGGTGGCGACGCGCGAGGAGGATGCCGACCTGTCAGCGGTGGGGATCGTATTGGTGGCGTTGGGGGCGGCGGCACGGCAGCGGCGGCGGGTGTGGCTGTACTATCGCTCCTACCAGGAGCACGAAACCAAGCGCGCGCTGGACCCCTACGGGTTGGTGTATCGCGCGGGCCGCTGGTATGTCGTGGGATACTGCCACCTGCGCCGTGCCATGCGCGTCTTCCGGCTGGACCGCATTGTCAGTGTCGAGGCGCGCGACGAGGGATTCGAGCGGCCGGCGGACTTCGATGCGCTGGCGGAGGTCGAGCGCGGCATCGCGCAGTTTCCGTACGGCTGCGCGGCGGAAGTGGTACTGTGCACCACGCTCGATGAGGCGCGCCGCCAGGTGCCCGCGACAATGGGCCGCCTCGAGGTTGCGCCAGAAGGTGTGCTGCTGCGCTGCTCGGGCGACACCGCCGACGGGATCGCCAGCCATTTGACCTGGCTGCGCTGTGACTTCACGGTGCGCGGTCCGCCCGAGGTGCGCGCGGCATTGCGGCGGCTGGCGGCACGGCTGATGGCGGCGGCTGGCGAGTGACGCGATGGTCTATACTGTTCGCAAACACGGCTGCCTGGCGCGCGGATCAGGCGCGAAGGCGGCCGCGCGAGCGCAGGCCGCGTTGGGTTGCGTTGGTCGGTGATTTCGAGGAGGATGTGTATGCTGGCGGTGAATACGCCGTCGTTCGTGACGATCGACGGCCGCAAGATAGCCTATGACGACGTCTGTCCGCCCCATCCGCGCGGGACGATCCTATTGCTGACGGGGCTGGCGGCCAAGCGGCTGGGCTGGAGGCGCCAGCTTGAGGCGTTCGGCCAGGTGTACCGCACGATTGCCATCGACCACCGCGACATCGGCGACAGCGACCCTTACACCGCACCATACACTGTCGCCGATCAGGCGGACGATGCGGCTGCAGTACTGGCCGCGCTGGGAATCGCTCATGCCGCCGTGGTGGGCATCTCGATGGGCGGCTTCATCGCGCTGGAACTGACGCTGCGCCATCCCGAACTGGTCGAAAAACTGGTGCTCACCTCCACTTCCGCGGGTGGGCGAGCACATGTGCGGGCGGGGCTGGGATTGATGCTCAGCGCGCTGATGCCGTGGAACCGGCGTGGCGAGGCCGGCGCGCGGGCGCAGCGGACCTACGCGCGCATCATGGGGCCGGGCTACGCTCGCGCTCACCCCGACGACATGGCCTGGATCGCCGAGATCGCGCGCTACCACCCGCAGAGCGCGGCGTCGTACCAGCGCCAGTGGCAGGCCTGCCAGCGACACGATGTCGTAGATCGGCTCGGCCGATTACACGTGCCCACGCTGGTGATCCATGGCGACCGCGATCCGCTGGTGCGCGTCGAGAACGGCCGCTATCTGGCGGCGCACATCCCCGCCGCGCGGCTGATCGAGTACGCGGGCGCGGGTCACATCCCCATCATCGAGCGCGCGGAAGCATACAACCGCGACGTGCTGGCGTTTCTGGCAGGCTAAGAAACCTCCTCCCAGGCTGCGGTGAGTGCCACGCCTGACCCGGCGGCATGGGCGACGAGACGGCCAGCCACCAGTTCCCAGACCTCGCCGCCGAAGCGCTGGATGAAGCGGCGGTCGTGTGAGACGGTGATCACGGGACCGGGGAAGCTGAGGATGGCGGCCTCGAAGGCCTCGAGCACGTCCAGGCTGATGTAGTTAGTGGGCTCGTCGAGCAGCAGCGCGTTGGGGCGCGCGGCGATCAGACGGGCAATCTCCAGCTTGCGCTGCTGGCCGGCGCTGAGCGCGCCTACCGGCTTGGCCAGATCCTCCAGACGAAAGAAGCCGTGACCGATCAGGCCAGCGATGAACTGCGCTTCCTCGCCCACCAGTGCGTCGCCGTAGGCGCGCAACACCGTCCAGGTGGGATCGGGCAGGGCGGGCTCCTGGCGCAGATAGCCAAGCTGCGCGTTGGGCGCCAGGCGTACGGCGCCGGCATCGGGTGGTGCGAGGCCGGCCATCAGCGTGAGCAGGGTCGTCTTGCCCGCGCCGTTGGGACCCGTCAGCATGATGCGCGCATCGGGCGCGACGGTGGCGCTGATCTCACGCAGGATGGTTCGTGCGCCAAGCTGCTTGCCGACGCGATCCAACGCGATGACCGCGCGCGAACGCAGCGCGGCCGCGGCGAAACGGGGATTGAAGACCATCGGTTTTGGTGGCCTGGCGATGGGGTCGGCCTCGATACGGCGCAGCCGCTCTTCCGCCGCGCGGACGTTGCGCGAGATGGTCGTCTGCACGCGTTCGCCGAAGAAGTTGTAGGCCATCTTATCGCCATCGTGTGGCGGGCGATTATGCGCCACCTGCCGGCCCGTCTCGCGCATGCGCCGGCGCAGCGCGTGGATCTCTTCTTGCTGGGCCAGGTAGTCGGCCTCCCAGCGAGCACGCTCGGCCACGATGGCCTCAGCGTAGGCGTCGTAGCTACCGGCGTAACACGTCAGGTGATGCGAGCTGTCGTCGATGGCGACGATGCGGTTGACCGTGCGCTGCAGGAAGTCGCGGTCGTGCGAGACCAGTAACAGCGCGCCGGCATACCGCGCGAGGTACCCGCCCAGCCACTCCAATGTGGCACCATCCAGGTGGTTGGTCGGCTCATCCAGCAGCAGCACATCCGGCGCGCGCAGCAGCAGCGCGGCCAGGCCGACGCGCGCCTTCTCGCCACCGGAGAGCGAGCGCACGTCGCGCTGGCGACCCAGGCATTCGATGCGCATACCCGCCAGCACCGCATCGATGCGGTGGTCGAGCTCGTAGCCGCCGCCATCCTGGAAGCGCGCGGCGGCGGAGCCATATTCGCCGAGAAGCGTGGCGAGCTCGTCGCCGGTGGCAGTGGCCAGCGCCTGTTCCAGCGCGCGCATGCGCGTTTCGAGTGTGCGCAGGTGGGCCATGGCGGCGTGGATCAGATCGTCAATGGTTTGCCCCTCGGTGGCGGGCACGGCCTGGCGCAGATAGCCGATTGCGGTGTCAGGCGCCAGCGTGATGCTGCCGCTGTCGGCGGTCTCTTCGCCAGTGACCAGACGCAACAGCGTGGACTTACCGGCGCCGTTGGCACCGACGATGCCGATACGATCGCCGGCGTTGACGACGAACGTGACGGCGTCGAGGACGGTGACGGCGCCATAGGTTTTGTGGAGATCGCGCACGGATATAAGCATAAACGGCACCTCCTGAGCAGACGGCGCGGCCGGCGCAGACGAGTGGGTGGCAGAGGCGCGGCCAGGCGCGCTACGCACAACAGCGGAAGCACAGCCAGGGGGACAGCGTGGCGTGGAGCCGGTCGGTGGGCACGGTGATGCGGCGTGCGGTCAGCAGGGCGCGTACCGGTGGGGGCATCCACTCACCCTCTGACAGACAGAGGGTATTCGACAACCTGGCTGGGTTGTTGGTGGAAGGCCGGCGACGCAGGTGGCAAGCGGGAAGGGGAGCAGTGCGATGCGCAAGGGCGACAAGCTGGTACAGGCGCTTGCTGGCGGTTCAGGTTCTCGTTGCGTTTGTCGTCTGCCGGCTAACGGGGACTCTTCATCGCGCACCTCCAGGGGCATTCTACCTTGCTGGTGCGGATCGGCGCAAGGGGCGCGCACTGGTCAGATCACGATCAGATCACGACCGGTACGGACACAAGATTGGCCGGCGTGCTATATTCCGAGTGCCCAGTCTGGCGCGGAGTCAAGCGCCAGTGAGAAGTTGGGAGAACGGGGCCCAGAGCGCACACCCGTGCGCCTCGACGAAACGGGAGAACGGGGCCCAGGGCGTAGAGTCATGCGCCAGTTCGGGAACCCATCAGGAAGTGAGGCGCACGGTGCCACGTGATCTGCCACTGAGCAATGGCCGGCTGTTGGTGAACTTCGACAAGACCTACAACCTGCGCGATTTCTACTGGCCGCATGTGGGCGGACGCAACCACACCGACGGCCACGTGAATCATTCGGGGGTCTGGGTGGACGGCCAGTTCAGCTGGTTCGACGCCGAGGGCTGGCAGCGCCAGATGCTCTACGAAGAAGACACGCTGGTGACTGATGTGACGCTGGTCAACGATGCGCTGGGCCTGACGATCGTGTTCAACGATGCCATTGACTTCGACCGCGACATCCTCATCCGGCGCGCGGCCGTCACCAATCGCGCGGACACGGCTCGTGAGGTACGGCTATTCTTCCACCACGACTGGCACATCACCGAGAGCGAGGGCGCCAATACCGCGTGCTATAAGCCGGATGAAAAGGCGATCGTCGCCTACAAAGATGAATGCTACGTGCTGGTCTGTGGGCTGGTGGGCGGCGCCACCGCTGGTGCCCCCAAACCGGCGCGACAGGCGGATGTGGGTGTGCACTATTGGGCGACGGGGCAGAAAGAGATCAACGGCCAGGAGGGTACCTGGAAGGACGCGGAGGATGGCGTGCTGGGCGGCAACCCGATCGCCCAGGGTTCGGTGGATAGTTGTGTGGGCTTTCGCCTGGGCACACTGGGACCCGGCGACACGGAACTCTGCTACCACTGGCTGGCATTTGGCGAAACTTTCGACGACGTGCATACGCTCAACGCGCTGGTCGCGCGCCGCGGTCCGCAGAGCCTGATCGACCGTACCCACAACTACTGGCATCTGTGGATCAC
>DASYGC010000672.1:0-2516 GCA_036000225.1 Ktedonobacterales bacterium
CCTGCTCGGGTGGACGATCTTCACCGGGATCATGATGATCGCCTCGTTCCGCACCAACGGCGCGACTGCCCTCGTCTTTGTGCTGCTGTTCATCACGTTCCTGCTGCTCGCTCTGGGAAAGCTCAACAACGGCAACGCGACACTTAACATGTATGGTGGCTATGTGGGCATCGCTACCGCCATCGTCGCCTGGTATGCCGCCATGGCGGGGGTGGTCGCGGGGGCGTCGAACGGTAAGTGGGCACTGCCGGTCTTCCCGCTCTCCTGATCGTTGTCAGTTCGTAGGCTGGTTTGCGCCCCTCCCTCCTCGCGAGGGAGGGGCGCGTTGTCCCCCGCGCGTGAGCACCGCTCGCCTGGCGAAGTAGGCTATTGGTCCCGCCTGGCTCGTAGCGCGGTATTGCATTTTGCCTCGTGGAGGAGCATACTAGCCGGCATGCGCGAGCGCGTCGAGCCGACAAGCATCTAGAGCGGCGATCTGGACCTCGGCTGGGATGGAGGGGGCGGCAATGGCAGAAGTGGCGGAGCCGGTCTGGCAGGAGAACTATGTCGATCTGGGCGACGATGGCAGCATCCGCTTCGGCGGCGAGTGCCTCATTTGTCAGGCGCGCTATGCCACCAACGCCGAAGCGGTGGGGTCCGCCGCGCCAGGCGCACCAGAGGGCGTAAGCGCGCAAGCCTTTGAAGAACAGAAATTCACGGCCTTCAGCGACTTCGATGCCGCGTTTCGCAGCCTGTTGATCCCCTGCTTCCGCTGTGGCAAACTGGCCTGTCCCGAATGCTGGGATGTGGACAAGCAAATGTGCGGCGCCTGTGTGGCCGAGCGCGGCCTCATCCGTTCGCCGCATCACGGCCTGCCGGTAGATGGGCCACTGGCCGATGGCTTCCTGCGACGCATCCAGCCCGGACGCTATTCTGAAGCCGGCCGCCCTGCCTGGTTGAAAGAGTTGTTGCGCGCGCAGGCCGACCCTCCCTCTGCCCGCTCGCTTTCATCACCCGCCCTCTCGATGGCCAGTCTGGCCAGCCAGGCGGCCGATCCCGCCCAGTCAGAAACGGCTGCCGACGCTGGCGATTCGATGTACCTGCGCGCACCCGCCCTCCCGTTCAATCCTCAGCAGTTCGAAGTGCCCACCTTCAAGCTTCCCGTCTCCGCGGCGCCGGTGCTGCCCCAGCCGACGTACCATGACGCCCTCGGCGGCAATGAGGGCGAAGCCACCGCCTCGCTGATCCCGTGCCCCCAGTGTGGTGCGCGCAACTACGATTTCGTCACCCAATGCGCGCAATGTGGCCGGCAGTTGATCCAGATCTGTCAACGCTGCGAGCACCTCAATCCGGGCCACGCTCAGCAATGCCAAGCATGTGGCGCGCCTCTGGAACGCCCCAGCGGCTGGACCAGCGTGCGCAGTCCGGTGCTCCAACTCCAACGTGGCGAAAGGCCGCGCCAGCCCACCCAGCCGGCCGATCGCGCGCCCTCACCGCGCGCGCAGCGCAACAAGCGCCCGATCAAAAATAGCGGCGCGGTGGCGCTCCAGCCCGCCGGGCAACGGGTCGCCGCGCCAGTGCTCGCCGCGCAACCCGCGCTCGCGTTCGGGGCGGCGGATGCCATGGCCCTGTCCGGCGGCGGGGCGCATCCTTACGAAGTCGCGGGCAGCGGCTTGCGCCCGGTGATCGCGCCGCGCGGTGGCGCGCGGGCCAACACCTACCGCCCGTCGCTGCTCAGCGGCGTAGGCCTGGCGATCGAACGTTTGCTCACCGCCGTCCTGGTGCTGGCGGTGATCGCGGTGATTGCCCTGGCAGTGGCCGCGGAGCAATCACCTGCCGCCAACCACTGGCTCACCCTTACCCTGCACCTCGACATCAAGGCGCACCTCGACCGCATGCTCTACTGGCTGCGCGTTCAACTCCACCTGTCGCCACAGAGTTGACACTCCCCAGGGCTTGCGTGCCCTTGTACAATGACACACACAGTCCGATTGGAGGGCCGAGCCTTCCGTGCTTACCGCGCCAGTGGCGGCGTCAGCGCGCGCAGTGGGCGGGATGGCGAGCGAGAGGAAGACGGTGACGACGGTATGGTAGGCGCATGGCAGGGCGTTCTGGCGGACACAATGTCCGGCCAGCCGATCCCATGGGGTTTGTGGCTGATGATCGTGCAGGCGTGTGTGATCGCAATTGCGCTGGTTGCCGGTGTGGCAAGCATCAGCTGGCGGGTGGGCGGCGCCCTGGCCTCGGGCGCGGCGTGGCTCTACAGCGGCATGGCGTGCTTTGCCGTTGGCCACGAGAGCGCCTTCTGGCTGTCGCTGATCGCGCCTGGGGTGCCGTCATGGGCGATTTATTTGCTGCACCATGGGGGGGCGCTGCTGGCGCTGTCGCTGATCAGCATCGGCTTCCTGCGCATCCGGCACGCGTTGAGTGGGGGCACGCGCTTCGATTTCGCCACCTTTGCCGGCGCGATGCTGCCCTTTCTGGCGGTGGCGTGCGTGGTGCTGGCGGCCGCCGCGCGGGCGCTGCCGGTGCCTGGC
>DASYGC010000673.1:0-4185 GCA_036000225.1 Ktedonobacterales bacterium
GGGTGGTGAAGATGGCGTTGGCCGCGCCCACCTCGCGCGCCTCGGCGAAGGTCAGGCCCACCCCCCGCACCAGCTCGCGGCAGCGTTCCAGGCCCATGAAGGCCGAGTGCCCCTCGTTCATATGCCAGATCAGCGGATCGACTCCCAGCGCCCGCAACGCGCGCACGCCGCCAATGCCGAGCATGATCTCCTGCGCGATGCGCATCTCCTGGTCGCCGCCGTACAGGCGGGCCGAGAGCGTGCGGTCGGCGGGCGCGTTGGGCGCGACGTCGGTATCCATCAGGAAGAGCGGGATGCGACCGACCTGGATGCGCCAGATCTTGGCATAGACCCTCCGGCCCGGCAGCTCGACGCTCAGCAGCACCTCGCCGCCATCGGGCGCGGTGGCCGGGATGGCGGGCACCTGGGCGAAGTGTAGCTTTTCGTAATTGGCGTCCTGCTTGCCCTCACGCGTGATGCGCTGACGAAAGTAGCCCTGCGGATAGAGGAAGCCGACGCCGACCAGTGGCAGGCCGAGGTCGCTGGCCTCTTTGCAATGGTCGCCGGAGAGAATGCCCAGACCGCCGGAATAGATGGGCAACGATTCGTGCAGGCCGAATTCGGCGGAGAAGTAGGCAATGGTGGTGTTGACGAACTCGGGATAGGTCTGACTGAACCAGGTGGATTCCGGACGCATGTAGGCATCGAAGGCGGCGAGCACACGGTCGTAGCGCGCGACCCAACCGGCGTCGGCGGCGAGCCGCGGCAGACGGCCGGGCGCCACCTCGGTGAGCATACGGACGGCGTTGTGTTCGGTGGTGGCCCAGAGCTGTGGGTCAATGGATGCGTAGAGCGCCTGAGCCTCGTGGTTCCAGGTCCACCAGAGGTTGTAGGCGAGCTCGTGCAGGCGACTGATACGTGCGGGGATGGTAGGAAAGACGGCCAGGCGGCCGAGAATCTTCACGCGATAGTACCTCATTATGCCGCAATCGGTATTGCGCCCGCGCGAACCGGGACGAGATTTGCCAGGTCATGAGCACCAATCCGGTTGGGTGATATAGTTGATGATCGAGCCAGTACGACTGGCCTTTATTGTACTCCATGGGGAGAGATTGTCCAACGGTGGTGACGCAAGTCCTTGCCATCGGCAGACGAAACGGAATGTGCACGTGGATGTGACGATCGATCATGTCACGGTGGCGGGCGCGGAGTTGGACCCGTTGCGCGAGGCGTTCGCGGCGCTGGGGCTGGAATCGGACTATGGCGGTCCGCACTCCTCGGGTGGCACGCACATGGCGCTGATCGGCTTCGACGATGGCTCGTACATCGAACTGATCGCGGCACGCGCGCGGGGGCAAGCCGGTGGCTTGTGGGCGGCGCAGATCGCCGGAGACGGTGGACCCTGCGCCTGGGCGGCGCGCACCGGCGCGATCGCTGAGGAGGCGGCGCGCGTGGCGGCGCTGGGCGTGGCGGTGCGCGGACCGGAGGCGATGCAGCGGCAGCGGCCGGATGGCGTGATGGTGGAGTGGGAACTGGCCTTTCTGGGCACAGCGGTTGCCGGCGCGACGCTGCCCTTTCTGATCCAGGACCAGACGCCGCGCGAGTGGCGGGTGCGGACTTCGGCCAGTGTGGCGGGAGGTCCACTGCGAGGCGTGAGCCAGGTGATCCTCGGCGTGGAGGCCATTGAGCCGGCGGCGAAGTTGTTCCGTCGGGTGTATGGTTGGGCCACGCCCACACGGCGGGACGATGCGCAACTGGGGGCCGCGCTTGCCGCGTTTGCCGGCGCGCCGGTGACGCTGGCCGCGCCACTGCCCGATGCGTCCGGTGACTGGTTGCGCGAAAGGCTGGCGCGCTTTGGGCCAGCGCCGTGCGCCTATCTGCTGGCCACCAGTGATCTGGCGGGTGCGAGCCCACGCGTGCCGCTGGGCACGCCAGGCGACTGGTTTGGTCAGCCGGTGGCGTGGTATCCGGCGGAGCGGCTGCGCGGCACGCGCCTCGGCGTGGTGGCGAACGCGTCGCGTGCCCACTGAGCGCGTGCGATACGCGCTCAGTGGGCAGCGTTGCGAAGGATTGGAACCGTTCCGCTGTTACTCGCTGTCGTGCGGGGGGGTAGCGTCGAGCACGGTGGTGCCACTGGGGGTGTCGTCCACCGTGGCAACGACGGCGGCCGGCGCGTAGGTGTAGCTGTTCTCCTTCGTCGGGCTGAGATAGCCCGCGGCCGTCACGGTCGGCACGATCTGGCTGAGGGCGGTGAAGAGCACCGGGGTGAAGGTGTAGGGCTCGGCGGGGATGAAGCCGCCAATGTAGCGGCCCACGGTCAGGTGGCCCTGCTCCACCGCGGCGATCTGCGCGGCGACCTGCGCCAGCGTGGCCCCGTTGTCCAGGCCCGCGAAGATCTTGACCGCCAGCAGGAAGGCCGAGTCGAAGACCACTTCGAGTTGCTGCTGCGTCTCGATAAAGGCCGTCAGATCGGTGAACGTGTCGTCGGCGGCGGGGAAGCTAAACGTGGATGTCGCCACCTTGCCGCCGTTGGCGATGAAGAAGCTGCGATGGATATCTTCTTCGCGCGCGAAGGCCTTGACGGCGGCCAGCGCGGCGCCATTGAGGCCCAAGGGGCCCGCCCCGGCAATGGCGTTGTTGTAGAACGTGACGGCCAGCGTCTCCGCGGTGGCGGCGATGCTGAAGATCTCGGTGACGACGCTCTGGCTGGCGGCCGCGGCATGCACGGGCATGGCGGTCAACGCCGCGGCGCCGGCCAACGAGACCCCCGCGGCGCCCGCGGCCGCGCGGCGCAGCAGGCCACGGCGCGATTGGGGACCCAGAAACGAGGCGAGCAGATCCTCGGTGGCCTTGAGGGCTTCGGGGGGCACGAGGTCGCGCGCGCGCTTGATCGCGGTCAGATCTTTGTTCATCGGAAGCGTGGTTCCCTTTCTGGAACGGTGTACGCCCGCTGGCGATGGGCGCGGCGGGCGTACGGGAGGGTAATCGGTCAGGGGGTGCGCGAGGATCGGGGGGGACAACATCTACACGGCGACACACTACACGGCTGTCTGCTCCACGAGGGCACGACAAGGCCAACACCACTGCGAGCGCGATTCCCGCCAGCAAGGAGAGATTGCTGGCGCGGCGGGCCAGAAGGTGAGTCCTTCATCGCGTCCACATGGTCGCAGTATCTGCACAATGCGTGCCAACAACGGTGATTGGGCACACCAATTGCGCGCACCTGTAGTCAGGTTGCTGTGAGCCCGGCGCAGACGGAGTGCTCGTGGGCGCTTGCCCCTTGCCGTCGAATGAGGGATAATGCGGGCGACGGTGAGACGGGCAAACGCGATTGTTCGGTGCGCACGAGCGAGCGCTGGGCGAGCACTGGGCGGGAGTGGAGACAGCATGGCACAGGCGGCGGGCGCGGGCACGGGTACAGTCGGGCAGCAGGCGGTCGCGGCGGATGGCCAGCCAGCCACCGCGACGCGTGAGATGATCGCGATCCTCGACTTCGGTTCGCAGTATAGCCGGCTGATCGCCCGCCGCGTGCGCGCGTGTCGCGTCTACTGCGAGCTGCTGCCCGCCAGCACCAGCCTGGGCCAGCTGCGGGCGATGGGTGCGCGCGGGGTGATTCTCTCGGGCGGTCCCGATAGTGTCTACGATCCCGATGCGCGCCATCTCGATCCCGCGGTGCTGGCGAGCGATCTGCCTGTGCTAGGGATCTGCTATGGGATGCAGCTGTTGGCCCATCAGCTGGGTGGGCATGTCGAACCGCACACGGGCCGGCGCGAATATGGGCCGGCCGAGATTCACTTCGTCGAGGAGGCGCCGAGTTCCACCGCGACGCGAGCGATCTTCGCGGGCATCACCCCGCCGGCCGCGGGAGGGCTGCCCGTCTGGATGAGTCATGGTGACAGCGTAGCCGAGCCACCGTCGGGCTTCGTCGCGCTGGCGCGTTCAGGATCCGGCGCGCTGGCGGCCATGGCGGATGACCACGGCCATGTGGCCTTTCAGTTTCATCCCGAGGTGCACCATACGCCCCAGGGCCAGGCGATGCTCGAGAATTTTTTGCTGCGGGTGTGTGGCTGTACGCCCGCCTGGACGACGCCCGCCTTTCTCGACGCGGCGGTGGCGCGCATTCGCGAACAGGTGGGCACGGGACGCGTGATCTGTGGTCTCTCGGGCGGTGTGGACTCGGCGGTGGCCGCCGTGCTGATCCACCGG
>DASYGC010000674.1:0-8305 GCA_036000225.1 Ktedonobacterales bacterium
CGAGGTGCGCTACGGCACCACTAATATTGATTTCAATGCTGGTCTGCGCGATGCGCTGGCCAGCCTGCGCAGTTCGCGGCGCACGCTCTTCCGCGTCGGCGCGGGCGGCTTTGGCGTCTCCACCACCGTCGGCGCCGACACCCAGGATCACTTCGAGCGCAAGGTGGAGGTGCCCGACGAATGGGTCAAAGGCTTCATTCAGGTGCAGGGCGCGCTGGCAATGCGGCCCTTCGTCTTCGATGCTCGCCCCGCCGATCTGCTCACCGCCATCGCCTACTTCCAGGACAACAAGCCCCCTTCGCTGCCCCACGGACTGCGCTTCGAATTCCAGCCCGATGCCCCCATCGCCATCGCGCTGGAGCCCTGGGAACGGCGTTTTCCCCTGCGCGGCACCCACTACACAGGCTACCCGCGCACCGTGCGCCTCTGGGGCCGCAAGCGCCTCGATCTGCTGGCGCGGGTGCTGCCCTACGCCCAGCGTGTGACCATCGGCGTGCTCGGGCGCGGCCTGCCCCACCTCTACGTCTGCCACTGCGGCCCGTACCAATTCACCCTCGGCCTTTCCGGCTGGAGCGCCAACGACTGGTCGCGCGATGCCGCCTTCGATCTGCTGGCCCCGCGCGCCCTGCCCGATGCCCCACGCGCCAACCAGGTCTACGCCTACCTCACCGAGCATCTTGCCGCCCGCTCCAGCGACATCGCCAACAACACCGGTGTGCCGCGTCCGGAAGTCGAACAGGCCCTGTTCCAGCTCTGTCGCGCCGGCCGCGTCATGGCCGATCCCATCAGCGAACGCTATCGCCTGCGCGAGCTCTTCGGCACCCCGCTCGACGTGGATACCCTCTTCGCCCCCGACCCGCGCCAGGCCACCGCCCAGCGCCTCTTCGCCACTGGCCACGTCACCCTGCGCGACCTACTTCCACCCGAGCGCAACACCGACCATCCCAGGGAGACCCGCGCCGAGGCCACCGTCGAGGACGACGTGCCCTACACCGTGATCGCCGCCGTTGATGATAGCGGCCGCCTGCGCTTCGGCCACTGTGGCTGCCGCTTCTTCCAGGATAACCTCATGTCGCGCGGCCCCTGCGTTCACATCATGGCCGCGCGCCTGGCCGTAGACGCCCTCGCCCCCGCCCAACCTGGCGTCACCTCGTAGTCGCGCATGGGTCTGCGTTCTGGCCTCGTTATCTTGCGTAGTCACGCACGGGTGTGCGTTCTGGCCTCGTCATCGCTTTCGCTCACGATGGCGACGCCACACGACGGGTGTAGTACTGCCCCGGTAGCGGCGCGGGAATCGGACCGACAACAGTCAGCTCACACCTGACGCCGGATCGGTCGGCCATCGAGGCATCGTGTTCATGGCTCGCCCTCACAGTGAACAATTCCAATCTCCTACCCGACCTGACACCATTGCCCCAGTCTGTATACTGGATGTTAGCTTCCCAATTGCCACGCCGGTCCGCTTCGGGGCGCTGTCCACGCCCTTCGTGGGTGAATCACCGCATCCGCGCGGGGCGGCGACCCAAATCCGCACCGGCTCACGGACGTGCACACGATGAGGCGGGAGTAGCCCGGCGACCTCTTCCCGGCAGGTGTCTGCTCAGCATCACGGACGAGACCCCCACTAGCACCCTCGGCAGCAACGCTCCTCAGACGTGTCAGACCGACTGAGTACAGGAGTAGAAAATGAGCCGACCGACCCTCCGCAAGTTCGCGTTCTTCACGGCAACGGTGGCTGCTTGCGTGAGCGGCGCGCGGTGGTGCGCCTCGAAATACCGCATACCGGACCGCTTTGCTCGCTGGCGCTTTCAACGGCCCGCTCTCGCGCGGTACAATGGGGACCGGGCGCCGCGCTGGGGTGGCGCGCAACGCTGACCGCGGCATGAGAATAGATAGGTGAAGCGCTATGCGGATTGGAGTCCTGACGGGTGGCGGCGATTGCGGCGGGCTGAACGCGGCCATTCGCGCCGTGGTGATTCGCGCGGCGCGCGCGGGCCACGGCGTCGTCGGCGTCCACGATGGCTGGAAAGGCATGGTCGAGGGGCGTGGCGCCCCGCTCTCCGTTAAGGAGGTGGCGGGGATCATGGGCCTGGGCGGCACCATCCTGGGCAGTTCGCGGACCAATCCTGCCAAGATCGAGCATGGCTACGAGCAGGTCGAGGCCAACTTCGCGACGCTGGGCATCGAGGCGTTGGTCGCCATAGGCGGTGACGATACCCTGGGCGTTGCTGCCAAGCTGGCCGCGCGCGGCGGCCATGTCGTCGGCGTGCCCAAGACCATGGACAACGATGTCAATGGCACCGATTCGTGCATCGGCTTCCAGACCGCTGTCGAGCGTGTCACCAACGCCTGCGACAACCTGCGCACCACCGCCGACTCGCACCATCGCATTCTCGTGCTCGAAGTGATGGGCCGCCACGCGGGCTGGGTGGCCATCGAGGGTGGGCTGGCTGGTGGCGCCGATGTGATTCTGGTGCCCGAAGAGCACGGCAATCTCATCGCTATCGCCGAGCGCCTCACCCGACGGCGCGACGCCGGCTACCAGTCCAGCATCGTCGTCGTAGCTGAGGGCGCCGAGATTGACGGCCTGGATGCCGGCGCGGAAGACACCGGCCAGGTGGATGCCTTTGGCCACGCCCAGCTCGTCGCCCGGGCGCTGGGCGAGCGCCTGGCCGACAAGCTCAATGCGCTGACGAAGATCGAGTCGCGCGCTATGGTGCTCGGTCACCTGCAGCGCGGCGGCCCGCCCGCCGCCTTCGACCGCATCCTGGGCGCGCGCCTGGGCGCGGCCGCGGTCGATCTGGTGCTGGCCGGCGACTTCGGCAAAGCGCCCGTCCTGCGTGGCATGCGCATCGTCACCGTCGATCTGGCCGAGACCGTCGCCGTCAACCGCACCGCCGATCTCGATCTGTACCACCTGGCCGAGGCGCTCACCGCTCCCGTGTGATCGCCTTATCCCCATGCGACCCAGGCATGCGCTGGTCGCGGTGCTATGCGATGCGGAAGATGGCCAGCGCATCGCCGCAGAGCGCACACCCGTGCGCCACGACGGCAGATAACGAGGCCGGAGCGCACACCCGTGCGCGGCTACGGGACGGAGAGCGGCGCGGCATGACGCATCTACCAACACCCGCGATCGCCGATCGCGTGGCCCGCCTGCTCCACACCGTCCCGGTCACCTGGACCCCGGTGGCGGGCGGCTATACCGCCGCCAGCCGCTGGATCGTCACCGGCGCCGACGGCAGCACGGCGTTTGTGAAGGCGGGGGCCAATCCCAACACCGCTGAGTGGCTGCGTGCCGAGTGGCGCATCTATGGCGCCATCACCGCGGACTGGTTGCCCGCGCTGCGCGGCTGGGAGGACGGCGATCCGCCCGTGCTGATGCTCGAAGACCTGAGCCGCGCCCACTGGCCGCCCCCATGGACGCGCACGCAGGTTGATGGGGTGCTGGCGGCGCTCGCCGCGGTCGCGCGCACAGCGGTGCCCGAGGGCCTGCCGCCAGCGGAGAGCCAGCGCGACGACCTGGCGGGATGGGTTAAGGTCGCCCAGGATCCCATGCCCTTCCTCACTCTCGGCCTGTGCTCGGCTGCCTGGCTCGATTCCGCGCTACCCACGCTGGTGGCGGCTTCAGCCGCCGCCGATCTGCGCGGCGAGAGCCTGCTGCACCTGGATGTGCGCAGCGACAATCTCTGCTTTGTGGGCCAGCGCGTCGTGCTGGTGGATTGGAACTGGGCCTGCCAGGGCAATGCGCGGCTCGATATCGCGGCGTGGCTGCCCAGCCTGGCCGCGGAAGGCGGACCGCTGCCCGACGAGATTTTGCCAGGCGAGCCGGCACTGGCCGCGCTGATGAGCGGCTTCTTCGCCTACCACGCCGGGCTCGCGGCTGAAGGGGAGGTTAGCCCGCGACTGCGCGCTCTGCAACTGGTCCAACTGCGGATGGCGTTGCCATGGGCGGCGCGCGCGCTGGGCCTGGCGGCGCCGGACCGGAATGGCTTACCAGGCTGAAGTAGGTCACTGGCGCGCTTGACACCCACCCCTGACCGTGAGAATACTCCTGTCATGTAGCACGTATACCATTTACGTGATACGAGGCTAACAATTTACGTGAGCAGGAGAGGGGCATGATGGACGCTCGCTTTGACCGGCTCACGGAGCGCGGACGCCAGGCGTTGCTGATGGCCCAGGAGGAGGCGCGGCGTCTGCGCCACACCTTCGTTGGCACCGAGCATGTGCTGCTCGGAATCCTTCGCGTGCCCGAGGGCGTGGCGATCCAGGTGCTCGAAGCACTGGGCGTCGCACCGGGCGAGCTGCGCGCCGCGCTGGAGGCGCAGACGGCGGCGCCGGGCGACCGCGAACTGTTGGGTGAGGTGGGACTGACACAGCGCGTCAAGAAATCGTTGGACCTCGCCGTCGTCGAGGCACAGCGGATGGGTCACCACTACATCGGCACCGAGCACCTGTTGCTGGGCATGATCGCCGAACGCGAGGGCATCGCCGGCGGTGTGCTGGCGGCGATGGGCGTCACGCTCGACCAGGCCCGCCTGCGGACCCTCGACGCGCTCGGCCAGCGCAAGGCAGCTACCGGCCAACCGCAGCCAGCCGGGCCCAAAAACAATGTGGTCACCTGTCGCCTGGATGACCGCGCGCTCAGCGCGCTGGATGCCCTGGTCGAGGCCGGCATTCGTCCCACACGCAGCGATGCCGCCGCGTGGCTGATTGGCGCTGGCATCGAGTCGCACCGCGCGCTGTTCGACCGCGTGGATGCGACCGTCAACGAGATCCGCAAGCTCCGCCTGGCGGCCCAGGCCATGGCACGGCAGGCGGCCTCAAGCACCGCGGAGACTCCGACAGCGCCAGATCCCCACATGCCACCTGCCGCACCCGACTCAGACGCCGGGAGCGACCCACCACCCGAGGCCACCGTTTAGCCAGGTGATGGAAGACGCTTATGCGTGAGCTGACGCCGCGAAGTCCCGCTGCGCGGGCCTGCGCCATAGCCACCCGGCTCCGGCCACCAGCAGGCTGAGGAGCGCGCCGACAAGCATGGCGATGGGGGCTCCGTACAGACTTGACAGCCAGCCAATCAGTAGATAGCCCGGCGGGACGCTGCCGTCGAAGAAGACCACCTGCACGCTCATCACGCGCCCGCGCAGATGGTCTGGGGCGACCGTTTGCAGTGCGGTAAGCGCCAGTTCGGCAAACGCGGTCTCCGCGAAGCCAATGCTTGCGATCAGCACCAACGAGAGTGGAAAGACGCGCGCGAGAGCGAACGCCGCCTCCAGCACGCCGAACAGCAGCATGGCGATCAACAGGCGGCGGACCGTTGGCTTCTGGTTGCTCCAGGCCAGCCACAACGCCGCGACCAACGCGCCAACATCGATTGCGGCAGAGAGAAAGCCGAAGCCCGTTGCGCCTACGCGCAGCACATCAGTGGCGAAGACGGGGAGCACGACGTTGAAATTCGAGCCGAACAGCAACACCAGGCCAACCACGAGAATCATCCACAATACCGCGGGCGTTTGCCAGACATAGGCCACGCCCTCGCGCAGACTCTGCCAGGTGCTCAGCCGCTCGGCCGCGGTGGTACGGTCAACCGCGCGTACATGCAACTCGTGACTCTTGATCAGCGCCAGGCCCGCAATCACCGGTAGAAAACTGATCGCATTGATGAGAAACAGCGCGGTCACTCCGCTGGTGGCAATCAGGATGCCCCCAAGACCCGGACCCACGATGCGGGCCAGGGTGGCGAATGAGGCGTTCAGGGCAACCGCGTTGGGCAAATCCTCGCGTCCGACCATCTCGACGAGAAACGCCCCGCTCGCCGGCCGGCCCAGGCTGCTCGTGAGGCCCAGCAGCAGCGCCAGGACGTACAGATGCCAGAGCTGTAGCGTGCCGCTCGCCATCAGGACCCAGAGCAGCAATGCCTGGAGCATCGCCGCGGATTGGGTCACAAGCAAGACGCGCCGTTTGGGCCAGCGGTCGGCGAAGACGCCGCCGAAGAGCGAGAAGAGCAGCACCGGCAACGCCTGCAGCGCGCCTACCAGGCCGAGCTGCAGGGCGCTGTGGGTCAACTGCAGCACCAGCCAGGCCTGTCCGATGGTTTGCACCCCGGTGCCGAACAGCGAGATCAACTGGCCAAACCAGAACAGACGAAAATTGCGCTGCCGTAGCGATCTGATCACCGTTTCACCATTACGCTCTCCGGTTGATGGACGGCTTCCCCGCCCGCCTTTGCGCGATTTCCGAGCATGCGGAAATGCGGGGCAGTCCGTGACTACCCCGTGTCGGTCTCGCGCGGAGCACGCTGCTCGTGTCATCGCGCCAGATGTCCGCTCAGTGTATCACGATCCGCCAGCGCGTTCAATGAACACTGAGAGGCGGCAAATCCGCCCCGATTGACGCCGCCATCCCATCACCTGTATGCTGGCATACGAGGGCCACGCCGCCGTATGGCGCCGTCCCAGGAGAGCAGCGGAATGATTGACCACGATGCCCATACGCCAGTCACCCAGGCGCCGCTCGCCCCCGCCAGGGGTGGCGTGCTGGGCACGCGCGCGGCCGCGGCGTGGTGGGCGCGGCGCTGGGCACGCTTACGAGCGCGACCGGTTGGCCCGTTCGTCGTGCCAGGGGCCATTGTCTTCGTGGTGACGGCGCTGGTGGTGCTGGCCACCTACCTCAACCATCCCCAAGTTGAGATCTATCCCGATTCCAACGGCTATATCGCCGTCGCCCATGGCATTCGCGACCGTGGCGCGTTTGTTGACGCCCTGCGTATGCCCGGCTATCCCAGCCTGATGGCGCTGGTCTTCGCGCTGGCTCACGGCGAGAACTTCGCCCTCTTGAGCGCGGTGCAGGGGGCGCTCTTCGCGCTGGCGGCGGTCGAGGTCTACGCGCTGACGGCGCTGATCGCGCGGCGAGCCTGGATCGCCGCGATCGTCGGTCTGCTGCTGGGTACCAACCTGTATGCGATCAAATACGTCAAGCCAATCGTCTCGGATGGCCTGGCGCTCTGGCTCGTTGTCACCCTGTCGCTGGCCACCGTCGTCTGCGTGCGCTGGCCGCGCGCGCGGCATCTCTGGCTGGTTGCGGGGTGTTTGCTCGCGCTGTTTATGACACGGCCCGAGTGGGCCTACGCGCCGGCGCTGGTCTTCGCGTACCTGTTGGTGGTGGCCGCGCGCCAGGGCAAGCTGCGCCGGTTGTGGCCCCACGCCCTGGGCGCCACGCTGGCGCTCTATCTGCTGCTGGGGGCCTTCGTCTACCAGAACGCGACGCGCAATGGCTATGCCGGCATCACCTGGATTCAGAACGTGAACCTGCTGGGCAAGGTGATGCAGTTCGGCATGCAGGACGAAGCGCCGCCGCAATACGCCGCCGTTGCCCGGACAGTTGATGCTTACCTGGCGCGTGGCGGCAGCGGGCCCTGGCGACTGGTGGACGCAACCCCCGCGCTCAACGCGCACCATGGCGCGCTGGCCGGCGCCTTCGGCCTGGCGGTGATAAGCACTCATCCGCTGGAGTTCGCCGCGCGCGAGTCACTGGTCGTCTTCACCTCCACCAGCTTCAACTACACCGCCGACGACTTCCAGACCATCTCCGCGATCCAGCCGAACGGCCCATTTGGCGCGATGCTGCTGGCGCTCCGCGCGCTGTCCGCGGGCGTCTACTGGACCTACGAGTTGTTCCTGGCCACGGTGGCGCAGTGGGTGGTGCGCGCGATCCGGCGGCGCGGCCAGCACGGCGATGAGTTGGGCCCACTGGCGCCGCTCGGCGCGGTGCTGCTCCTTGGCCTCTATGCGCTGGGCATCACCACACTGGCCGCCTATGGCGACTACGCGCGCATCCACTCCTCGTTCAATCCGCTGCTGCTCGTTGCGGTCTGGACGACCGCGCTGACCCTGGGCGCGCGCCTGTGGCGCGCCCGCGCGCCCGCGGCGTCAGCGCCGACAGGCGCCGGGCGGTGATCTAGGTTGTTCAGCATCCGAACAAGCGGCGCGTGCGACGCCACAACATAACCAGGCAGTGTTACTCGCTGATTGCGGAGTTCTGCACGGCGAGGTACCTGGCAGGCAGCGCCAGACTCCGCGCCAATCGGACGGTCACGCGTGATCAGGCGGATGGCGCCGGCTCGCGCTGGTCCGCAACACGCTGGTCCGCAACACGCTGGGCGCTGGCCCAACATGTTGCGGACCAGCGTGTTGCGGACCAGCGCGAGCCGGCGCCATCCGCCTGATCACGCGTGACCGTCCGATTGGCGCGGAGTCTGGCGCTGTCTGCCAGGTACCTCGCCGTGCAGAACTCCGCAATC
>DASYGC010000675.1:0-5453 GCA_036000225.1 Ktedonobacterales bacterium
ATAAAGCGCTCGGCACGCCCGCGCTCTGGCTCCTCCGCGCTCGCTTCCCCGTCCGCTGCTTCCACTGTGCCTGGAAGAGCGGGATCAGTTTGGCATACACCGCCTGCGGCGTGCTGAAGGCGCCTAGGGTAATGGTGACCGTCGTGCCACCGGCGGTGGCCGTGGCGCAGCCGGCCAGCAAGGCGAGCAGCACGCAACACATCAGCGGACCGCGAATCAGGCGCTTCATGCGATAACCTCCTCGACGAGTGCGTCTTCGCTCGCCGCCGCCCGCACCATTCCAGCGGCCGCGTAGGGCGAGCGCACCAACAACACCGGGCAGGGCAGCGGCCCAGTTACCAACGGACGGATGCGTGCCGCGGCCATCGGCAGCGCTGGCGCGCCCAGCACCAGCAACCCATAGTCGCCCTGCGCCATTTCCGCCTGGATGGCCTCGCGCAAAGGACCCACACGCACGACGGTGCGCGCGGTGACGCCCAGCGCGGCCAGCGTGCGCACACCCGCCTCCATAAAGCGCTCGGCACGCCCGCGCTCTGGCTCCTCCGCGCTCGCTTCCCCGTCCGCTTCGACCACGGAGAGCAACACCGAGTCGGTGCCCAGGTGGCGCAGCAGACGCCCCGCAAAGTGCACGTCGGTCTTGCTGGCTTCGCCGCCCGCCACGCAGATCAGCGCCTTTTTCGGGAGATCAACACGCTCGCGTGCCGCGGAGGGTGTCGCGGGCACCAGCAGCAGGTGCTGCTCGCCAGTCTCCAGCACGCGCTCGATGAGCGGCAAGAGATCGCGTCCCACCGCGGGTAAGATCACCAGGTCGTAGATCTCGCGCTCGACCTCGCGCACCACCGCCTCCGCCAGCGGATCACCAGTCACGCGCGATTGCGGCGCCACCGGCAGATTGAGCTGCTGGCGGTACGCATCCAGCAGGAGGCGCAATTCCGGAGCATCCAATCCCACACCGAGCACCGTGACACGTGCGGACGACAGTCGCGCCAGGGGACCACCGAAGTCGAGACCTGGCTGGGACCCGGATCCTTCCGTTGCCACCAGCAGGAAACGCAGACCGGGGTGGGCCAGCGCGTGGATGCGCAGCACCCCTACCCACGCCGCGTCGCCGGTCTGGAGTGGGAAGCGGCGCGACTGATCCTGAGATCGCGTGGCCTCGACATAGAGACTATCGTGGCCAAACGGCACCGGCGGAGCGATAGGTCGCACGCTGGCCAAAGCGGGCAGCCGCAGCAGCAGCCGCTCGTAGGCGCCGGTAAAGGCGATGCGCTCAACCGTGCCCGCTCCCAGCGCCGTTCCGCTGAGCGCATCCACTGAAGCGGCCAGCGCGACGTCCTCCGGCCGAAAGAGCACCTGCACGCGGCGTGGTGTCTCAGGCGGTTCGGCCTGTGTATGGAGGGGGAAGCGCGCGGTACCCAGTTCGATGCCGCTGGCGCTCGCCGTACCCAGCAGGAGATTGGCCGATCCCAGAAAGGTGGCGGCGAACTCGGTCCGCGGGCGCAGATACAGGTCTACTGGAGGTCCATATTCGAGCAGCCGCCCGGTGCTCATAATGCCCAGCCGGTCGCATAGCTCGAACGCTTCTTCCTGATCGTGGGTGACGAAAATGGCCGTAATGCCCAGTTCATGCTGGATCTGGCGCAGGCTCCGGCGCATCTCGACGCGGATGCGCGCATCCAGGGCCCCGAAGGGTTCGTCCAGTAGCAAGACATCCGGCCGGGGCGCCAGCGCACGCGCCAGCGCCACGCGCTGCTGCTGGCCGCCGGAGAGTTGGCGTGGCAAACGATTGCCCAGGCCCGCCAGGCCGACCAATTCCAACAACTCTTCGCGCCGGCGGCGGCGCTCAGCCGGCGCCACACGCTGGATGCGCAGTCCGAACTCGATGTTTTCCGCCACCGTCATGTGCTGAAACAGCGCGTAGTGCTGGAAGACGAAGCCTACACCGCGCTGTTGCGGGCTAACGCCACTGACGTCGCGCCCGTGCAGCAGCACGCGCCCACCGTCACTGGCCGTGAGACCGGCGATCATACGCAGCACCGTGCTCTTGCCACTGCCGCTGGGTCCCAACAACACAAACAGTTCGCCCTCGCCGATCTCCAATGAGACGTCGTAGACCACCGCATGGCCTTCGTAGCGCTTGGTGAGGTGTTCGAGAGTAATCGCCATGCCGCCCCCCCTCGCCCGTGATGTAGCCGTCCTGGTATCCCAACCGCCATATCGCTTCTTTTCAAGCGTACAGCAGGTCGGTTCCAGCGAAGGTTACTACACGGTTCCAAAGGGGTTCCAATAGGCGTCAGGGGAGGGGCACCAGTGAAATCAAACGAAACGACACTCGTCACCACTCCATGCGGTAAGCTGCTACCCCAGTGTCGCCAACTGTTCCAAGGGCATGTCCTGATGAGACGGGTCCCCTGCCACCGAAGCGCCCACCCCCACCGCGCGCGGCAAACGCACCGTGAAGCAGCTGCCCTGTCCCGGCGTGCTGGCGACGGCGACCCCGCCGCCCATCGCCTCGGTCAGCTCCTTGACGAGCGCCAGACCCAGCCCCGACCCGCCATGATCCTGGTCGCGGGCGCTCTGGCCACGGTAGAAGCGCTCGAAGATCCGCGGCAGATCTCCCGGGGCGATGCCTTCGCCAGTATCCTTGACTTGCAGCCAGACCGCGTCGGCATCCCAACCCGAGGCCACGGCGACGATCCCGCCTGGTGGTGTGTGGCGTACGCCGTTGTGCAGCAGATTGCGCAGCACCTGCGCCACGCGGCTGGCATCGGCCAGCGCCAGAGGCACACCGTTGGCGGCCTCGGCAGCCATCTCCACGCGATGCGTTTGCCAGGCTAGCGGCGCCATCGTCTCGACCGCCTGGCGGCCGAGTGCCAGCACATCGACGGGAGCGGGCGCGAACTCGAGGCGGCCCACCTCGGCGCGCGCCAGCGTGAAGAGATCGGCGATCAGCGACTGCAAGTGCACCGACTCGCGCTCCATCACCTCCAGATCGTGGCGCAGCGTAGGCGGCGGGGCACCGTCCCAGTGAATCAGCGTGGATTCGAGATAACTGCGCAGCGTCGCCACCGGCGTGCGCAGTTCGTGCGAAACGCTGGCCACCAGTTCGCGTCGCGCGCGCAGCAGCGTGGCCACATTGTCGCGCTCGGCCCGCAGCTCGTACACGGTGCGCTCCAGATCCGCGGCCATCGCATTGAAGGTAGTCTGCAACTGCGCCACCTCATCCTCACCCGCCACGGGAACGCGGATGCTGTAATCCCCCCTACGCAAGGCGCCGGTGGCCGCGGCCAGTTGCTCCAGCCGGCGGGTGGTGGGGCGCGCGAAGAGATATGAGAAGATGGCCGAGGGCACCAGCACGAAGAGCATCGCGACAACGGTCACAAACGTCAGGAAGAAGAGGAAGGGTAAAAGCGTCGTTGTCAGATTGCGCGGACGCGTCGCTTCGAGCAGCAACACCAGGGAGCCGAGCACCGACGCCCCCAGCACCACCACCATCAAATGCGCGTGGGTCAAAGCCCAGCGCAGGTTGGTGCGCCGTAGCCGGTTCCAGTGGCGCAGGATGCGCAGACCGAAGCGCAGCGCGATGAAGCCCAGACTGAACGCCACCAGCCAGATCACGGCGAACAGGTCCAGCGGGATGCGGCCCACCGTCAGCCGGAAGGCCCGCGGCACCTCGCCGCGTTGCAGAGTCTCCACGTAATACGCGAACACGATCAGCGCGGTCGGAATCAGGCCGAGCAGACAGCCAATCGCGGCCTCGATCAAGAGTCCGCGTCCCCACGAGCCGCGCCCCCACGTCGAGCGCAGCCGCAAGGCGCACCACAGCGCGCACAGTGGACCAGAAAAGAGCACGAGGCTGACCAGTGCGGGACTGATCACCACCGACGGCGATTGAGCGACCAGTGGCGCGATCACCACTGGCGGCGCCACGATCGCCGCGGCGATCAGCAGTGTCTCGGTCGCGGCGCGCGCCGGGCTGGCACTCAGCCACAGCCCGCGCACGCGCGTCAGCACATCGAACATCATGATCCTCGCTCTCTGGCATCCAACACAACCTTGCGCCCTCGTGCCTCCGTAGGAGCGAACGGGTCATTCGTGACCGGTCATGAGGTACGCCACCTGGGTACGGCCTCGCCGGTCATTCCTCTCCCCCACTATACTATGCCGTCCCGCGCGCCAATGGAAGCCATTGGCCACCCACCGTGGGAACGGCGCGACAACTTGCGACAAAGTTGCGACAGCCGCGCGATAGGACGGAGACACGGGAGCGGTATGCTCCAGATCGTGATGCACCGGACACCGGACAGACCGCATGGACCCCGATCAACCGGGGCGCGTCGCCCCAGCCAGCGCGGTGGGGCGGACGATCTACGGCTACCGCTGCCAGAGAAGGAGAGACCCGTATCATGGCTGAGACATTGATCGCGCAAACTCCCACGTCGGCCAATGGCCGACACGCCGACGAGGTGGTGTTGCGCGCGCGTCAGCTTTCCAAGCGCTATGGCCAGCGCGATGCCGTCAACGACCTCAACCTGCAGGTGCGCCGTGGCGAGATCTTCGGCTTCCTGGGACCCAATGGCGCCGGCAAGACCACCACCATCCGCATGGCGCTCGGTCTGATCGCCCCGACGGCGGGCAGCGTGGAAATCCTGGGCCAGAATGTCGCGACCCACGGCGGGCAAATACTGCCGCGTGTGGGCGCGCTGGTCGAGACGCCCGCGCTCTACACCTATATGAGCGGACGCGATAACCTGCGCGCGGTGGCCGCCGTGCTGGGTGGCGTGCCCGCCGAGCGCGTCCAGCAGGTGCTGGAACTGGTGAATCTGCGCGAGCGCCAACGCGACCGGGTGAAGACCTACTCGCTGGGCATGAAGCAGCGCCTGGGTGTGGCCATCGCGCTGCTGCAAGACCCCGATCTGCTGATCCTGGACGAGCCGGCCAACGGGCTGGACCCCGCGGGCATCGTCGAAATGCGCGACCTCTTGCGCCAGCTGGCCGCCCAGGGGAAGACGGTCTTCATCTCCAGCCACGTGCTGGGCGAGGTGCAGCAAATCTGCACGCGGGTGGCCATCATCAACCTGGGGAAGCTGGTGACCGAATCCACCGTCGAGGACCTGGTGCGCGGGCACGGCGAGTTCGTGGTGCGCGTGGAGCGTCCCGGCGAGGCGCTGGCGCTGCTGCGGGCGCAGCCGTGGGGCGCGAGCGCCCGGCTGGATCACGACAACACCATCATCACTCCCGCGCCCGAGGGCCGGGGGCGCGACCTCAATGTGTTCCTGGTGCAGGCGGGCTATGCGCCAGATGGCGTAGCCCCGTACGCCCAGGATCTGGAGCAGGTCTTCCTGCAACTCACCCATTCCGGCAGAGGAGCCAACGCATGAGCACCGCCATCGCAACCGCGCTTCCCGCCGCCAGCCCGGCCACGCGCACAGCGCGCCCGAGCTTCCCCGGCA
>DASYGC010000676.1:0-1867 GCA_036000225.1 Ktedonobacterales bacterium
ACGAGAGCTCGCCTGGCACTGCGCCATAGACGCCGGCGACGAAGCCGATGTGGTCAACGCCCAGCGCCGCGAGCTGAAGCGCCTCCGCCACCGAAGTGACAGCGTAGATCTGCGCGATCATGGCGGATCGCTTGGCGAAACGCCTGGGCGCGCCAGCAGCGCCTCCACCTCGTCACGCCGAGGCCCAGCGCGGGCGCCGGCACGCGACACACTCAGCGCCGCGACGGCGTTGCCCCAGCGTACCGCCTCGCTGGCGGGAGAGCCGCGCAGACACGCGGCGATAAAGCCCGCATCGAAGGCATCGCCCGCGCCAACGGTATCCACCACGTTGACGGAGAATCCCGCGATCCGCTCGCTGCCCGCGGCGCCGACCAGCAGCGCGCCTTGCGCGCCCAGACGCGCCACCACCACGCGCCCATCCGTGGCGAGCCTCCCGGCGACCTCGTCGAAGGTGGCGCCGGGCGCCAGGTGCGTGAACTCGTCAACCGCCGACCCCAGCACATAGCTGGCGAGCCGCACGGCACGCGCGAACGCGCTGGCCACGTCGGGCGGCAGCGCTCCTCCCACCAGGCTGGCGCGCAGGTTCAGATCGAACGAGACCGGAATCCCCGCGGCGCGGGCCAGTTCCATGCCGCGCAGCACGGCAGCGCGCGCCGGCGCCTCCACCAGACACATGCCGGTGGCATGCAGCCACGCCGCGCGGCCAATCAGGTCGGGATCGAGCTGCTGTGGCGTCAGTTGCGCCGCGGCGCCCCCGAACTCTGGCCACACGAACATCGTGCGCTCGCCCTGCCGGTCAATCACGGCGAGCACCACCTGTGTGGCGGCGTCGCGATGCGTGGCGAGCCGCGCGATATCCACCCCCTCGGCGGCGAGGTCGTGGCGCAGGAAGCGCCCGAAGCCATCATCGCCGACCACGCCAATCAACGTCGCCGGCAGCCCCAACCGCGCCAGCGCGACGGCCGTATTGGCGGCGCTGCCGCCCCCCGACAGCTCAGGCGCGAGCTGTGTCCGCGCCTGGTCGCTGTCCGCTTCTGGCATGCGCAGGATCAGATCGGCGCAGGCGTCGCCGACCACGAGCACGGGCTGGTGTGGTGGATCGGTCACCATGTTTACTCGTATTCCGTTTCGGCCAATCACGCGGGGAATCCATTACCTGGCATGGTATAGTCATATTTCCACTGATGGGTGTTGGGAGGGTTTCCATGGCGCTCGACCTGCGACAACCTTATACCCATGCGGATTCCGCCCCATCCCCCTCAACCTCCCAGGTGCATCATGTGACGATTGAGCGGGTGATCGTCGCGCTGCGCGAGCGGCTGTCGCAGCCGTTGTCGCTCGGCGAGATGGCCGATATCGCCTGCCTCAGTCCCTTTCATTTCAATCGAGTCTTCCGGCGCACCACGGGCATCCCGCCGTACGAGTTTCTGGCGTCGTTGCGTATGGACGCCGCGCGCCGCGTGTTGCTGACCAGCGATCTGAGCGTCACCGATGTCTGCTTCGAGTTGGGCTATGGCAGCCTGGGCACGTTCACCTCGCGCTTCGCACAGCGCATCGGCTTGCCGCCTGGCCAGCTGCGCCGCCAGGCGGAGACCTTCGCGCCGCCCGCGCGCACCGCACCGGACGATGAGTACGCCGCCCGTGTGCTGCCCTGGCACCACGCGGCGGGATTGTCGGGCCGGATAGAAGCTCCGCCAGAGTTCGATGGCCTGATTTTCGTCGGCCTCTTTCCCAGCGCGGTGCCACAGGGACCGCCGGTGGCGGGCACACTGCTCACCATGCCCGGCGCCTACCATCTGCGACCGGTGCCCGCGGGACGCTATCACCTGCTGGTGGCGGCGGTGCCCCATGCGGCTGGCGCGCGGGG
>DASYGC010000677.1:0-10944 GCA_036000225.1 Ktedonobacterales bacterium
GCTGTTCGACCTGGATGAGACGCTGGCGCCCGACGACACCACCGACCGTGCCATCTTCGCGGAGCTTGACGCCGCGGTGGCACAGGAATATAGCGTGTCCGCTGACGCGCTGGTCCCCGCCATTGACCGCGCCGCTGGCGACCGGTGGGAAGCCGCCCCGACGGCAGCCTATTGCGCACGCATCGGCATTCATGCCTGGGAGGGCTTGTGGGGGCCATTTGGTCCCAGCGCGGACCCCATGCTCGCCGCGCTCCATGCCTTCGCGCCCGGCTATCGCGTGGCCGCGTGGACCGCCGCGCTGGCCGCCTGTGGCATCCATGATCCCGCCAGCGGCGCGGCCCTGGCCGAGCGTTTCAGCGCCGAGCGCCGCGCCCGCCAGGCGGCCTATCCCTGGTCGCGTGCCGTGCTGGATAGCCTGCGCCCGCGCCATCGTCTGGGGCTGATCACCAACGGCGCTCCCGATCTGCAGCGCCTCAAGCTGGGCGGCACCGGCCTGGCGGATTACTTCGATCCCATCGTCGTCTCGGGTGAGCTGGGCGTGGGCAAGCCCGAGCCGGCGATTTTCGCCCATGCGCTCGCACGCGCGGGAATCGATTCCTCCGCAGCCATTATGATCGGCGACAGCTGGGCGCGCGACATCCAGGGCGCGCTGGGCGCGGGCCTGCGCGCCGTGTGGATCAACCCGCGTGGCACGCCCGCGCCCGACTCGGTTGCCGGCGTGGCGATCATCCCCGATCTGCGCGCGCTGCCGGAGGTCCTCACCCGCAGCGCATAACCGTTCCTCAATCCTCGCCCACGCGCAACGCCTGCCCCAGGCCCGCCGCCGCCGCGACGCGCGCTGAGAGCAACAGCGCCACCAGACACACCACCACCAGCGCCAGGTAAAACAACGCCACGCGCGGCGGATCGAGGGCCAGCGCGTAGGGCGGCAGGCTCGGCGTGCCGCCAGCGATCGTACTGTCAGACAGTTCCAGGAAGGGCAGCGTGGTGCTGACCAGCAACAGGCCCAGCAGCGAACCCGCCACCACCCCGAAGGCGAAGACCACTACCTGCTCGCCCAGCAACAGGCGCACGAGCTGGCGCGCGCTCATCCCCAGCGTGCGCATCAGCGCGAACTGCCGCGCGCGCTGGCGGGCGGCGACGCTCGCCTGCAGCGTGCCGCCCAGCAGCGCCAGCAGCGCCGCCACCACCGCGCCCACCGCGAGCAGCCCACGCATGCCCGCCTGCACTGGACTGCTCGCGATCGCGGCTTCCAGCGCGCGCCGATCCACCACGTGATCGATCTCCAGGTTCGCGCTCTGCCGGTCCAGCGCGCGCAGCAGCGCCTGATATTTCGCCGGGTCGTTGGCCGTCGCGAGCCAGTACTCATTGGGCCCGCGCGAGCCGGCAAACGTGATGCCGACGTAGTCGTCCAGCCCCAGCACCACAAAGCCCGCGGCATCGCTGGCAGGATTTAGCGTGGGAAACGCGCTCACGATCGCGCCGACGACGATGGTGGTGGGCACCACCTCGGCCGTGGGAATCACCAGTGCATAATGGTCGCCCACGCGAAGGTGCTGTGAGGCCGCGAAGGACTGGCTTACCAGCGCCCACAGTGGCTGATCGGGGTCGCCCAGGGTGGAGGCGAACGCCTGATCGGCGGCGAGTTGCTCGTGGGCGCTCAGGCTGGCCATCAGTGTGGGCAGCGGCACGCCAGCATCGGTGGACTGCCATGCGGTCGCGCCCGCTACCTGTGCCCAGGTCGTGGGATCGATGGCCAGCAGATCGGTGTTGGCCAACCCTTCCTGGTTGGTCGTGGTCACCTGGTTGCGATAGGCCGCCGCGACGCCCCGCACCCCGGGCAGCGCACCCAGGGTGGTCCGCAGGCGCTGGTCGGCCTCAGCGCCCGCGGGGAAGCGCTGCACCACACGCAGGTCGGCGCCCACCTGGAATGCCGCCCGCGCGGCGGCATTGTGGGTCACCGTGGCATCGAAGGTCAGCGCGAACAACCCTACCCCCACCGCGAGCGCGAGCAGCGCGATCCGGCTGGGCTCGGCGGGCGTGCGCGCGAGCTGGGCGAAGGCCAGCAGCCCGGTCGCGCCCCGAGCCCGCGTCGCCAGGCGCATCCCCAACCGCGCCAGCGGCGGAAACACCCGGAGCAACAGCAGCGTCCCCGCCACCAGCAGCAGCACCGGCGCCGCCAGCAACAATGGGCTGGTGCCCGGCTGGCCGAGCGCCTGGCGTGTGCTCAGGCCGCCGAACTGTTGCAGTTCGGCATAGGCCAGCACGGCGATGACGGCCAGCCCGACATCCAGGTAGGTGCGCTGCCAGAACGGCACGCGGGCGCTCCGGCCCTGTTCGCGCCGCCAGCCCAGCACATCCAGTCGCGCGGCGGTGTACGCCGCCACCACCACCGCGCCCGCTCCCAGCAGCGCGGCCCCCACCGCCGGCGTCGCCAGACGACGTGGCGTTGCCGCCCGCGCCAGATAGGCCAGATTCGCGCCGTTCGCGCCCACCGCCGGCACGAACCAATGGACCAACAGTTGCGACAGCGCGATGGCCAGCCAGGGTCCGGCGCTGGCGGCGATCGCCGCCAGCAGCAGCGCCTGGGTCAGAAAGCTGCCGAGCAGTTGTGTACCGCTGGCCCCCCGGCTCTTGAGCGTGGCGATCTCGCTCGCCTGGCTCTCCACCAGCGCCCCCGCGACCGCGAGCACGAAGAGCAGCACGAGGCATACGATCAGGGCAACAATCATATACAGCGGCAGATTCTGTAGCGCCGCCTGCGCGCCCACGACCCCCAGCAGCGCCCCCAGGCCGGTCAGCACCGCCGCCTCGCTGCCCAGCGCGAGCATCTGCCCGACCACATGCGTGTGAAACAGCGCGACCTGCTGCGCCACGGTGTCCAGGTTGTCCAGCGTTACCGCGCTGGGCGCGACGTAGAAGATCCAGTAGCGCTCCACGCCGAAGCCGGCGTTGCCCGAGACGAGCGTCAGGAACGCGGACTGATCGAGCAGCACGGGATAGATGTAGGGATCGGTGTCCTTGACCGGTACGCTGATGAAGGTGCGCCCATTCCAGAAGGGGTCGGTGGTCTGGGTCTGTTCCCAGATGCCCACCACCCGCACCGTGACCGGCGTCAAGGCCGGCGTTTGCGCCGCCACGCCAGCCGCCAGTTCGTTGACGACCACCACATCGCCGACCTGCACGCCTTCGTTGGCCGCCATCTGGGCCGTCACGAGCGCTTCGGGCAGACCGGCATCGCCCAATTGAGTGGGCGCGGGGAAGGCGCCGGCCAGCAAGCGCATGTGGGTGTGAGCCAGTTGATAGTCCCAGGCCTCGAGCACGATCCGCGGGCTGGCGGGACCCGCGCCGGCATACTGGCGTGGGCCCACCGCGGCGAGCGGGGCGTCATGGCTGGTGAAATAGGTGGTGACGTCTGGTGCGGTGAACTGGCTGAGATACTGATGACCATATCCCCGCACATCCCCGTTCTCTTGTTCGTACAGTGGTGTGGTGACGGGTTGGCCGCCCACCACGATCTCGATGTTGCGGCCACCCGGTCCCACCCGCTGCAGCGCCGCCTGCAGTTCGTCGTTGGCCACCAGCCCGGTGTACAGGGGCACGGTACACACCAGCACCACGGCAGCCAGGATGCCCAACCCCACCGCCAGCAGCAGCCCCCAGGCCCGCCCCACGAACAGGCGCAGCAGAGGCGCGCCAGCCAGTGGCGCGCGCCAGCGCGCGAGCCGCGGCGGGTCGGTGCGCGCTGGGTCGTGCGCTGGCGGCGTCTCTGGCCCCAGTTGTGCCGTGTTCAGCTTCAAGCGTTGCCTCGTCCTGGTGCTGGCTCCCTGGCACCGCACGTGATGCGGCGCATCGGGCGCTGTCGCGCACGCCCACCGCGGCGCACGCAACCGATCTCCTATGAGTATGCGTCATCACCGCGCGAAAACTCACCGGAGGGGGTGTGGCGCGGCTCTCGGCCGGGAAGGTCCCGCGACTTCCACCGGCGTGCTCTCCGTGCCACGTCCCTCCGCGCTGGCCCGCCGCCGGCGCCGCGCGCGCGCGGCCAGCGCGAGAGACAGGGGAAGCAACAGGCCCAGGGCCGCGGCCTCCACGCCGATGACGGTCTGCGATTCGTAGCCCGCCAGTCCACTGCCGAAGAGCCGGCCCAGCAGCAGATTGCCCACAACGTAGATGCCCTTGCCCAGGATGGACCACGCCAGAAAGCGGCTCAGCGGCAAGCGCGACACGCCCACGAGGAAACTCGTCGGTGAAGACACCGTCGTGAACAGGAACCGGCTCAGGAAGACCATCACGCTACCACGGCGGCGCAGCAGCCGGCGCGTCTCCAGCAGGGTTGGCCCCAGCCGCTTGCGGTGCGCGCGATAGATCCAGAGCAGCAGGCGCGCGCCGCCGACGCGCCCCAGCGCATAGTCGATCAGATCGCCAGCGACCGAGGCGCTGGTGCCCAGCACGGCCAGCGCCCAGAAGTCGGGGCCGCCACGCGTGGCGCTCAGCGCGCCCACCGCCAGCAGCAGCACCGTCACCGGCAGCGGCGCGCCCATCGCGGCGATCAGAATGATCGCCAGCAGGGAAGGGTACCCATAGATGCCCGCCAGATGCGCCAGCATGCCGCCACTGATTCCCATCGCCTGAGATCCGCCTCTCCGCGCGCGGCGCCGTCTCGTCCGCGCGGGCCACGTGTCCTCTCTGAGCATACGCGGTTCACACCACCATCGCACGCATCATACCCGCAATGAGCGCGCCGCGCTCCCCGAGGCCGCATATTCTGCTACTATGGAGTGTGCGCTAGCGTGCGCCGTGCGCTGGAGCATTGGGACTCGGGGGCGTAACGCGGCCTCAAGCCAATCCGGTGACGCGGGGGCAGGGAACGCGCGCCAGGGGTGGGAAATTGGTACCCCCGAAAGTGCTGCCTGTATTGACTGCTTGCGGCGGGTGGGCTACACTGGTCGCGCGGGATGTGCCTCCGCGAATGCGGAGCGGTCGTACCAGAATGCCGAGCGCCGGCCGGTGCGACGATGGAGGAACGCGTAGTGCCCCAATCGTTTTCCGACCATGATCTGCTGGCACCGGGTACGATCCTGGCGCAACGCTATCGCATCGAACAACATATCGGCAGCGGCGGCTATGCCAATGTGTATCGCGCTATCGACCTGAACCTCCGGCGCGAGCGCGCCATCAAAGAGGTCTTCGACAGCGATAAGGGTGTGCGCGACCAGTTCACCGTTGAGGCCAGCCTGCTTATCCAGTCCACGCACCCCAACATCCCCCGCGGCTATCAGCTCTTTGAAGAACGCGGCAAACTCTACCTCGTGATGGAGTTTGTGCGCGGCCGCGATCTCGAAGACCTGCTCAACGAGAGTCTGGTGCAGCGCCACCGCCCGCTCGACGAGGCGCAGGTGCTGCAGTGGGCCATCGAGTCCTGCGGCGCGCTCGAAGAGATGCACCAGCGCCGGCCGCCAGTCATTCACCGCGATATCAAGCCAGCGAATATCAAAATCACGCCTGAAGGCAAGCCCGTGCTGATTGACTTCGGGCTGGCCAAACTGCAGACCAGCGGTCCGACCCACACGGCGGCGCAGGGTGTCTCGCCGGGCTTTGCCCCGCCTGAACAGTACATGGCGCGGGGCCAGACCGATGCGCGTACCGACATCTATGGCATGGGCGCGACGCTGTATGCCTGCTTGACCGGCAAAGATCCCCCCGAAGCGCCCGCGCGCCTGCTCGCCGAGACCGGCGCGGCGGGCCAGCGCATGGTGCCGCCCCGCGATCTGGCCAAACCGGTCACGGTCAGCGAGGCGACCAATGCCCTCGTGGTCAGGACGCTGGAGCTGCCGCCCGCCAGGCGGCAGCAGACGGCCCGCGAACTCCACGACAATCTGGTGGACGCGCTCGCGCGCCTGCAGTCAGGCGCGCTGGGGCAGAGCAGCGCTCGACGTGCCGCCGTGGTGCTACCGGGCGCTGGCCCCGCCGCGCCCGGTTCCGGCGGTCTGGGGGGGCCGAAACCCGCGCCGGTCGCCGCGCGCGCTACCGCCAAACAACCGGCACTGCCACCGCCCGCCCCGGCACAGCCGCGGCAGCCCGCCGCGATGGTGGCGCCGCCGGCCCGCTCGCCGCAGGCCATGCCATCGCCCATGCCGCAGCCCATGCCTACCATGATGCCGCCCCCCAGACCCCAGCCAGTGGCGGCCGGAGTCGCGCCGGTACCAGGCGGCGCAATGGCGGCTACCGGCAAGCAGCAAGCCGCGGCTACACTGGTGGCGCCGCCTCGCGATGAGCACATTGCCCAGTTGCCCGTCAGAGGCACCGCCAAGCAGAAGGCGACGGGCAAGCAACAGGTGCTGGCGCCGCACGCCGGCGGCGCGACCGCGGTGGTCGGCGCGCTGGCGCTGGCGCCCACCATTGCACCCTCCCCGATTCCGCTGCCGATTGCGCGCGGACGTGGGGCCCGGCGCGACACGCGTGCCAAAGCCAGCGCGGCGGCCACGGACGCCGCGCCGCTCGTGCCGCGACCGCGCAGCTGGCTCAATCTGCATGGTCCCGAGCTGACATCGATGGGCAAATTCGCGCTGGCGATGTCCGCCACGGAGACCTGTTGGGGTCTGTTCCTGGTCGCTCTCGCCGTCATCCAGGTGGTGACGCACGGGCAAAATCGGGCGCTGCCTTTCCTGGTCGCGGCGATGATCTGGCTGGGAGTTATCCTGCTCGTGTGCCTGCTCGGTGGTCAGGTGCTGAGCCGGCCCGTGCTGCGGCGCGGGCACATGGGCAAGCTGCGCCGCGGTCTGCAGGGAACCGGACTGACCGCCCACGCGCTGGCGGTGCATGGTGTGGCCATCTGGGGCGCCATCGCCCTGGCCCAGCATCACCTCGATCCCGCCCTGGCGCTGGTCGCCTTCGCCCTGTTCGCGGTCAATGTGCTGGCTGGTGGCGTGCTCTCGCTCGCCAACACCCTGAGCTAACCACATGCGTCAGGTCAAACCCACGCTGGCTCAGCCGGCACCCAATCCCATGTTTCGCCTGGCCGATCTGGCGCGCGATCGTGCTGAGGTGATACATCTCGAATTCGGTGAGCCAGGCTTGCCCACGCCCGCCCACATTGCCGCGGCGGCGGTGGCCTCCATACGGGACGAGCGCCAGGGCTATGGCCCCACCAACGGGCCAGACTGGCTGCGCGCGGCCATCGCCGCGCGTATCGCCCGGGTGGATGCGCACCACCCCACGCCGGAACAGGTGGTCGTGACGGCGGGCGGCACCGGCGCGCTGCTGGCCACGCTGCTCTGCCTGTGTGGCGTGGACGACGATGTGCTGGTGCCTGACCCAGGCTGGCCCGGCTACGATGGCATCCTGGCAGCCGCGGGCGCGCGACCGGTGCGCTATCCCTTGCTGCCGGCCACGGACTGGTTGCCCGACCTGGCGGCGCTGGACGCGCTCGTCACGCCGCGCACGCGGGTCCTGCTGGTCAACAGCCCCTCCAATCCGGGCGGCGCGGTCTTCCCCCCGGCGACCATCGCGGCGCTGGTGGACTGCGCCCGCCGCCACGACCTATGGCTGCTCTCCGATGAATGCTATGACGAGCTGATCTATGCCGGCGCGCATGTCAGCCCCGCCACGCTCGACGACGATGGGCGGGTCATCGCCATCGGCACCTGCTCCAAGTCCTACGCCATGACCGGCTATCGTGTGGGCTGGACGGTCGCGCCCGCGGGCCTGGCCAGCGCGCTGGGCATCGTGGCGGGTGCGCAGGCGAACAACCTCCCGCTGAGCATGCTGCGCGCCGCCCATGCCGCGCTTACCGGCCCACAAGCATGCGTCGCCACCATGCGCGACACCTACCGCGCCAATCGCGACCTGGCGCTCGATCTGCTGCGCGCGGCTGGTTGCGCGGCTGATGCCCCCGCTGGTGCATTCTACCTGCTGGTGGATGTGGCGCGGGCCGCCAATCGGCCCGCCGCGAGCTTCGACAGCCTCGCCTTCGCCGAGGCTTTGCTGGCCGCGCGCGCCATCGCGGTGGCGCCTGGTGGCGCCTTCGGCGCCACGATCCCCGGCCACGTGCGCATCTCGCTGGCCGGCGACCCCGCCGCGCTGCGCACTGGACTGATGGGCCTGCTCGACTTCGCGCGCGCGTGGGAATGATGCGACGATTGGGTAGATCGCATCGGCTGGCTGCGTGGTGGCGACGCTGCGCGACGGGTGTGCGCTCGGCGCCCCGTTCTGTCGTCGTGGCGACGCTGCGCGACGGGTGTAGCGCAGGGTAGAGCAGCATCACGCTAGCAGCGAGACAGCGGTGTTCATTCGATCCGGGTAGATGACCTGACCGCCCCCCTGCCTGGTTCGCGGTTCTGCCGCACGCTATGATCTATACGACATGCGGTTTTCCCTAACCGGCGAGTATCGCGCCTCCCAGTGCGCGGCAATCTGCCCAGAAAGGCGCGCAACGGCGATGGCAGCCGAGACCCACACGACATCTGCCAGCAACGACAGCGCATCAGCCACTCCGCCCAAAGCGGCCGGCATCGGCACCGCCGTCGCCTTCGACTGGGGCCTGTCCGCCGAATTCCTCACCCTCGCCGTGCTCGACGTGCTGGGGCATCGCGCCACTGGTGGGCAGCTCGCGCCCGTCGTGGTCGTGCTGGCGCTGCTGCTGGGCGCCGGCGCGTGCTTCGCCCTGGGCGAGGCGCTGCGTCGTGGCAACCGCCTTGCCTGGATCGCACAGGTCGCCATCAATAGCGTGCTGCTGCCCGGCGGACTCCTCCTGCTGCCCGGCACCTTCGCCGACCTCGGCCAGCATCACTTCGGCGGCATCATCCCCAATGCCATCCTGCTCTTCGTCGATCCCGTTCTCGTCTGGTTGCTCACTCGCTCGCGCACCCGCGCCTGGGTCCGCACCACCACCGCCGCCGAGGCCGCCGCCCGCCACGGCGGGCGCTGGCTCGCAATCACGCTCCCCTATGCCGTTATCCTCGGCGTGCTCGTCGCCCTCAGCGCGTACTACTGAGCAGCAAAGTTATGGGCCGATTGCGGAAACGCATTTCGACAAACAAGTGGTGTCCAGAACCTGTTGTAATGGGGGATAGAAAAGCCTCTATAATGAGCCGGAGACCCCGTGGCCACAAGCCAAAACAGACAATGAGAGGCAGCGCCCTATGTCTATGGCTGATTGGAAACAAGACCGTGTTGGCTCAGCAAAGCGCGGCGAGAACCCAACAGTGCTTGCCCGCATGCGCAGCGGCTTTGCGGTCATTGGCGACACGCAGTTTCTCCCAGGTTACTGCTTACTCCTTGCTTCTCCTCAGGTGGAGCATTTGAGCGATTTGCCCTTTGCGCTGCGGAGTGTGTATCTCCAAGACATGAGTCTGCTGGGAGAGGCCATTATGCGCGTCTGTCGGCCGCTTCGTGTGAATTATGAGATCCTGGGCAATTACGATCGCTATCTTCACACCCACCTGTTTCCCCGCTATGAATGGGAATCCCGCGACCGGCTGGAGTATCCCGTCTGGCTCTATCCTGAAGCGGTCAGTGCGGATCCGAACGTGGCCTATGCGGATGAACAGCATGGCAAACTCCGCCAACAGCTGACGGAATCGCTGCTGGCACTCATGCGCACTCACGCCGCCCTTCCGCAATGAGCAAGTGGTCGTTGTTTGCTGGTTTGAGAAGAGAGCGTGACCGCAGTGCTCGGCACGGCCAGGTCCACGAAACTGGCTGTTCCCTGGCGCGCTGACGCTGCTGCTGACCGCCAACGGCGTGCTGCCCTGCTCAACGGCAACTTTGATCTGCTGCCGGCGGCCCTGGCCACAGGCATCGCGGGCGTAATCCTGCTGCGTGTGTTGCGCCCCTCGGCCACGCGCGACGCGGCGTTGCGCGGCTTCGCGTTCGTCCTGACGGTGCCGCAATACACCACCTATTATGTGAACTTGCTAGCAGTGGAGAGCCCGCGCTGGATCATCCACTTCTCGGTGGGCAACATCGGTGTCGCGGGCGCCGTCGGCTGGACGCTGAGTCTGCTGCTCGTGTGCGCGCCGCACCACGAGATCGAGGCAGCATCTGACGCATGATGGTCCAAACGCAAGCGGTGTTAAACCTGCGCCTGTACCTCTGAGTGGCAAGATCGCGAGGTAGTTCGAGACGCTCGAACCCGCGGACTGAGGTGTACCCCAACATGACGAGCCATGAGCGCCACGCGGAGGGTCAAGCGGAATGGTAGCCGTCGACACCATGCGGCGCCGTTCGCGTTTGCCCGAATAGTTTGATTGGAATTGGATCGAAAGGAGCCAACCATGCCCGCGAACGACAGCAAGCGCGACGATGAAATGGCGAGCATTGCGAGCGACGACGTGTCGCAGCCCACGCCCGCGACGCCCAACGCGCCCGCGACCGAAGCAGAGATCCTCGCGGCCCGCATCGGGCCACCCGAGGTTCTGGCCGGCCCGATCCACCTCGCCGAGTATGATCCCCAGTGGCCTACCCTCTTCGCGCGCGAGGCCGCACGCATCAACGCCGCGCTGGGCGAACGCGTGCGCCTGCTCGAACATGTCGGCTCGACCTCCGTGCCTGGCCTGGCGGCCAAGCCGCGCATTGATGTGCTGCTCGTGGTCCCGGACTCCGCCGACGAGCCGGCCTACGTTCCCGCCATGGAAGCCGCCGGCTACGTGCTGCACGTCCGCGAGCCAAACTGGTACGAGCACCGCATGTTCAATAGACCTGATAGGGCCGTCAACCTGCACGTGTTCTCGCCGGGCTGCGTCGAGATCGAGCGCATGCTGGGCTTCCGCGACTGGCTGCGCACCCATCCCGCCGATCGCGCGCTGTACGAGCGCACCAAACGCGAGCTGGCGGCGCGAACCTGGAAATACACCCAGAACTACGCCGACGCCAAGGCCGCCGTCGTCGAGGAGATTCTGGCGCGCGCGCAGGCAGGGCAGGCGGGCTGAGCCAGGCGCTCGC
>DASYGC010000678.1:0-8633 GCA_036000225.1 Ktedonobacterales bacterium
TGCATGTCGTTCAGCGTAACATCCCACGCGGTGCGCTCGATATTGTCCTTGTCATTGTATTTGCGAGAAGTCATGCGTCCCTCCACATACACTTTAGAGCCTTTGTGGAGAAACTGATTGCAGCGCTCACCTAGGTCGCCCCAGGCAACTATGTAAAACCAAGTTGTCTCTTCCTTTTGTTCACCTGACTGGCGATCTTTCCAGCGCCGGCTGACTGCGAGGCTGAACTTCGTCACGGCGGAACCGCTAGGCGTGTAGTTCATCTCAGGGTCTTTGCCCAGATTCCCGATGAGCATGATCTTGTTGAGCATGGGTGATCCCCTCGTTTCGTTCCCGCGGCCCAGCCGGTCATGCTCGGTCCGCGGCTATCAGGCGTCGGCCTTCACGTCGCCGGGAATAGGGAGTGCTTCGTCCGCGGTACTATCGGGTGCCGCGTCCGTCTCAGTTGCGTCAGGGGCCGCAGGCGTGGTGGCCTGCGCTTCAGTGGACATCTCAGTCGCTTGCGCCTCGGTGGGTGCCTCCGTGACGTCGATCGCCGCGGTCGCGCTGGCTTCGGTGGCCGCGCCATCCGCCTCAGCGGTGGCCGCTGGCGCTCCGGCAGGCTCAGTCGCGCCCTGCGCCGCCTGTGCCTGTGCCGCTAGCGCCGCCTGCTCGGCACGAGCCGCCTGCTCCGCCGCGCGCACGGCCGCCTGTTGATCCATTTCGGCCTCGCGCTGGCGCTTCTGGCCCACGACCCGCGGGTCGCGCAAGGTGATGAGATAGCGCAGCACGCTCTCATTGACCCGCAAGGAACGCTCGACCTCCGTCACGGCCGTTGGCGGCATAATCAGGTCAAACCAGAATATCAGTCCATCGCGATGCCGCTCGATGGAATAGGCCAGATGCCTGCGTCCCCAGGCATCCACCCGCACCACCTGGCCACCTTGTGTCCCCACCGTGTGGGTGACACGTTCCACAATCGCCCGGGCCTGTTCATCACCCGCATCCGGGTTGATGATGATCCCCAGCTCGTAATCCCGCGCCATGCGGTCCTCTCCTATGGGTTTGCTCCCAGTCCAATCCCTGCCGCCGCGCCGCGCGCGACTGCCAAGCAGAAGGTTAACTGGGGCAGGATGGATGAAGGCATTCACCCAGGAGGGTGGTGCCGTGGCGAGGCGCCGCTCGCGAGAGCGGGCGCAGCCGAAGGCTCGCTGAGCCACTCCCGCATTATAGCACCGCCCCAACCCCCCCGCAACTGAAAAATGAGGGAGCTCGGTGCTGCCGATCAATCGTTCTCACCGGCGCCCTCACAACCGGAAACCGAGCGCCTACAACGCTGGCGTCACCTGGCTGAAGATGTGTCCGATTACCGGACCAAGTAGCGCAACCGCACCAGCCACCGCGATGGCCACCAGCAGGATGATAAAGGCATACTCCACGATGCTCTGTCCCCGCTCGCCCCGGTACTTGGCCTCTGCATTGGACATTGCGCCCTCTCTTCTTGATGAACTTGGGGGTCGTGCGCGACCGCCGCTACGGTCCAAGCGCACGCGGCCACCAGCACGCGCGCCGCACACTCGCACCCCTGGAGACGCGCCGCGAGCGACAGTTCTTCCGCCTGGCCGAATACGTGCGCCGCTGCCATGTACGCTCAACCCGGCATGCGAATCTCCGCGATTATACCTGTTCTCTGGGTACTTGCAAAGTCCCTCGGCCAAAGCTCCCCTGGAAAGTCTGTCCCGTCCATGCTGACGGGCATGGTCGCGAGCCGCGAACCCCGCGCTGGTGGCGGCGCTGGCCCAGCGCCAAGCCCCTATTCCACTTGCATCTCGCTGCCCTCGGCGCTGGCCCGGATGGGTCACAGCCATCGTGCCGATTGACCGGGGCGGGTATGATGTCATGGTGCGGCGCGGGTATGCGCCCGCATGAAGCGCCGCTCGGCCGGTCGTCTCGCTCGAGTCGCGGCGCCGGCGGACCACATCGCCAGGTGCACGGCGGTCGCCGCACGATGGGTGAGGATGGCAAGGGGAGAGGTCGCATGCGCAGGGAACGGCACATCTCGTTCTGGTTGCTCGCGCTACCGGGGCTGGCTGGAATCATGCTGCTGGTATCGGGGTGCCTCGGTGGCCCCGCGACGGCCAGTCCAACCAATCTGGCGCCGAAGAACAAGCAGGTGCTCAACTACCAACTGGTAACGGGCGCCAGCGACGTCTCGGGGCTGGACCCTGATGTGAGCTTCGATGATACTCAGCAGGGCACCGCAACGGCACATGCGACGGCATTGTTGCCGATCAGCCTGGTCTTTTCCGGCCTGGTCACGGGAGATCAGAATTTAGCGGTCAAGAACTGGGATGCCCAGCAGGTGGATGTCAGCACCGATGGGCTGACCTATACCTTTCATTTGCGATCGGGTCTGAAGTTTTCCGACGGCAAACCGGTAACCGCCGCCGACTATGCCTACAGCATCAATCGCTCGCTCGATCCCTGCCTGGCCTCGCCAGTGGCCCCCTATCTCTATCCGATCAAAGACAGCCAGACGTTCAACTCGGAGACCTGCGCACCCGGCAGCGGTGGCGCGGCACCCACTTACGGCGCGGGCTATGGACAGACGACTCCGGTCCTCAAAGATTTGCTCCACGATTCGGTAGTGGCCAGTGATGCCCGCACGCTGGTCATCACACTGGGCGCACCGGCCGCCTATTTCCTTGAGGCGCTGGCCTACCCCAGCGCCTCGGCCGTCGAACAAAGCGTCGTCGGCGCAAACTTCGCCAACTCCGCGTGGACCAACAGCCTGAGCCAGGGCGCCACGGGGCAGGGCGGCAGTGGCCCGTACTATGTGAGCGCGTGGGATCATAAAGGTACGCTGGTGCTCAAGGCCAATCCCTATTTCTGGCAAGCACCTACCATACAGACGATCACGATGACGATCGCCACGGATGCCAACGCCGCGTACAGCGCCTACCAGTCTGGCAAGACGGACATCGGCTATCCACCGGTCTCCCAGCTGGCACAGGCTGCCAAACAGCCCGACTATCATCAGGCGGGAGTCGCCTGGATCAACTACCTGGGTATGAACTGGAAGATCGCCCCCTTTGATGATGTACGGGCGCGCCAGGCCTTCGCGCTGGCTCTGAACAAAGATCAGCTGGTCGCCACCGTGCTGCGTGGCGCGCAGACCCCGACCAATCATATCGTCCCCCAGGGGGTACCAGGATACAATCCTAACCTCAAGGGCCCCGCGGGGGTAACGAGCACGCAAGGCGACGCCACCAAGGCCAAAGGTCTCTGGCAACAGTACGTCGCCGCCAGGTGTGGAGGCCAGGCTGGCACCTGCGCCGGCGTCACCCTCACCTACTCCAGCAGCAGCGCCACCGCTGCCAGCCTGGCGACCGCCATGGTGGCCATGTGGCAGAGCGCGCTGGGTGTCAAGGTCAGCGCCCAGCCCGAGGATTTCGACACCATGTTGGGTCAACTGGCCACCCAGACCGTACAATTCTGGAATATTGGCTGGACCGCGTACTACCCCGATCCCCAGGACTGGCTGTCGCTCCAGTTTCTGCCAGGAGCCCAGTACAACTTCGGCGGCGTGGAGAGCAAACCCGCCGATGCGCTGATGATGGCCGCCGATACCAATCTCAACCAATCAGAGCGGCTCCAGCAATACCAGCAGGCCGAGCAGTTGCTGGTCGACCAAGTCGCCTGGGTCCCCTACGACCAGGTGACCGACCACTGGCAGGTTCGCGGCTGGGTTCACGGGTACGGTGAAACCGCCCTGGGTGAGCCCTGCCTGGATCAATGGCTGGCGATGTACATCACCAATCACTGATCGCGGCCGCGATCGCCACCAGATGCCCGCCGCTAATCGCCTCTCAGTTGTTTTGCGCTCCGCGCCAGGATTCGGGCGGTGGGGCGCCCCGGTGGGTGGGTCGGTGTGAGAGATATCGTCGTGAGCCGACGTAGTACACATGGATGCTGAACGACGCGCCGTCACCTACCACCATCGGAGCCATTCACCCACGGCCATGTGGACCGGCAAAGGAGCCGGCTGGATCGGTTCACGAGGAGTAACCCGGTGCAAGACTGCTGGGATGAGGTTGCGCTCTATCAAGGATTAGTCGCCCAGGACGCGCGGGCACTGGAAGCGTTGATCGCCCGGTATGCACGCGAGTTGACCTATTTCATTCGCATCGTGCTGGCCGGAATCGGCACCGCACAGGATGCTGAAGAATGTGTCAACGATCTGTTTGTGGCGGCCTGGACGGAAATCGAGGAGTTCGATCCCCAGCGCGGTAATCTGAACGCCTGGTTGTCGATGCGGGCGAAGTATCTGGCGCTCGATCGCCGACGCCAAATCCAGCGACGGCTAGGAGTCCCAGCGGGGGCAGCGGCTACGGAGTCAGCCGGCGGGCAGGCATGGCCGGCCTATCGCACGACGACGTGGCCGCCCGCCAGGGAACAGGAAGCGGGTGAAACGCTGGATGGGTTGCTCGAACGACGCGAACGCCAGGACGAACTCCGTCAGGTGCTCGAGGAATTGCCGGAACTCGATCGCCTGCTGGTCTATTTGCGCTACTTTCGCCTGGCTGGCACGGATGAAATCGCTGCCAGAACGGGTTTGACTCGGCGGGCTATCGACACGCGCCTGTGGCGTACGCGCAAGAATCTGCGTGATGCGCTGGAGGCACTCGAGGAGCGGACTCATGGGCAAGTACGAGCATTCTGACATCAGCGGCGCGCGCGACTGGGAGACCCAGCCCGCTTCGTCGTCGGCTTGCCAATTCCCCGCGGACTTTTCGCCCGACGAGGCGCAATTTGCCGCCGAGCTCCGTGGCCTGTTTCGCCCCGATTTTGAAGAGCTGCCTCCCCTGTATGTGCAAACGCTGGTGGGCGAGCCGGTTCACGCTCCGGTTGAGAAACACTACGAACGCAAGGTCACCCACCGGGTCTTCCACCGGCTCGGTGTGGCGCGCCCGCCCGTGAGCATTGTAGGGACGCCAGCGCGTGCCCATTGGTGGGCATGGTTTCCTGATCTCTCGGCTGCCGTTCGCCGTTTGGGGCCAGTCGGCGCGGCACTGGCGACCTGTGCCGCGCTCTTTATGGTGCTGGGTCTGGTCATGGCCACCCCCTCGTTTGCCGCGGGCATGCGCATCTTGCTGGGGCATTCGGGGGTAACGCAGGTTCCCGGGTATCCCACGACGACGCGTCCCTCCGCCCTGGCGAGGCCGGCTGCCGCCGGGGACTCCGCTCAGCCGCTCACCTGGATTGAATGGCCCGGGTCCTCCATCCATGGCTATACCTATCAGGATATGATTGTCACGCCGCAGCAGGAATGGACCGATGGGCCGTTGGTCGATCTGCGCTACATGCGCCAGGGCAGCTCCGCAGGCAGCGGTGTCCTCGATATTCGCGAGTTCCGCCCCGCGAATTCCCTCGCCGGGGTTCTGCAGGTTGTCGCGGATGGGTCGGCCACCCAGGTCATTGTGGGCAGCAAACCTGGCGTCTTTGTTGATGGCCGCTGGGTCCATCGCGGCTCGCGCCCGATGTGGCAGCCTGGCATCGCCGGCGAATTGATCTTCGAAGAGGATGGGTTGATCTTCTGGATCGTCGCCGATCAGCGCGATGGCATGACCCCTGCTCAACTCGCGGCCACCGCGCTCCAGTTGGCGCCAGTGTCGTTGCATGCGTTGTTGCCGCAGCGCCCATCATTGCGTGCTATTGGCTTGGATGTCCAGGGAGAGGTGGAATCCCCAATTGGTGATGAAGTTCTCGCGCTGGTGCCGGCGGGCAGTTCACTGGAGGATGGCGCCGCGGCTTTTGTCTCGTATGCTCCCGGCAAACCGGACATGCAATGATCGCGTGTACGCCTGGTACTGGTTCGTCGGCGCGGAGCCGTTACCCCGGCTCCGCGCCGGCGCCCCGAGCGGCTACTGCGCTCTGAGTGTGTGCGCCGGCTGTCCTTTGCGGAACCCATGGAACATTGCTGATCGGGTGCCTGGTTGACTCGCGCGCCTTTCCAGCCTGCGCTGGAGTGCGATGTGCGCGAGTCGGGGCGGCCTGAGTCGGAAGGGAGGCTAAGCGAACACCACCGTTACCGCTACCATACCCCGCGGAAGGGACGTGCGTCATAGCGACGCACGCGATGTCCTGACGGACACCACGACAGAGCCCCAAGTGGGGCGCTCATTTCGACTAAGGGAGAGACTGCATGCGACTGGGAAACCGGAAGTTGTGGCTGCCCGGCCTGGCGGCCACCCTGGGCACTGTTGCCCTGTTGGTCGCCGGCTGCGGCACTACACCGCCGAGCGGGCCGACACTGGCCAAGAATCAGGTCTTCAATTTCAACTATCCTGATGGGGCTACCGACATCGCCACCATGGACCCGCAACAGGTCCAGGACACCGGCTCTTATGGCGTGGTCCAGTTGGTGTTCGATGGCCTGGTGGCACAGGATAATAACCTTGCCGTCGAGCATTGGGGCGCCAAGAGCTGGGATATCAGCGCGGATGGCTTGACCTATACGTTCCACCTGCGCTCCGGCCAGGCGTTCTCCAACGGCACGCCGGTCACCTCGACCGACTACGCCTACTCCATCAACCGCGTCATCAACCCGTGCGTGGCCTCGCCGGTCTCCTACTACCTGACGGGCACCGCCAACGAGTTGATCAAGGACTCGGTGGCCTTCAACAGCGAGGTCTGCAGCGATCCGAAGGCGGGCACGCTGACCCCGAAGAAGGGCTCGACCGCGCCGCTGATCACCACCCTGGTGGGCGACTCGATCCTGACCCCTGACGACCAGACGCTGGTCATCAAGCTGTCGAATCCCGCCGCCTACTTCCTCGAAGCCATGACCTACCCGGTCACCTATGCCGTGGATCCCAGCGTCGTGGGCCCCGTGCTCAGCAATGAGACCTGGACCGACAAGCTGTACCAGGGCGCCACTGGCCAGGGCGGCAGTGGCATGTACTACATGGCCAAGTGGGACCACAACTCGGGCATCATCGTCCTGAAGCAGAACCCGCACTGGTGGGGCCTGACCCAGGGCAAGACGCCGTTCCTCAAAGAGATCGACTTCACGATCTTCAATAGCAGTGATACCGCGTACGCCGCGTATCAGGCCGGCCAGTTCGACACCGGCACCCCGACCAGCCAGTTGTTGGCCGCGGCGAAGCAGCAGCCGGACTTCCATCAGACTGGCACGCTGACCTTCTACGGCGTTGAGTTCAACTACAAGAAACCCCCCTTCGACGACCTCAACGCGCGTAAGGCGTTCTGCCTGGCGATCAACCGCGACGTGCTCAATTCGAGCATTCTGAAGAACGCGGACACTCCGCACTGGAACATCGTCCCCAAGGGCATGCCGGGCTACAACCCGAACGTGACCGGACCTGAAGGCGTCACGGCGACTACCGGCGATGCCACCAAGGCCGTAGCCGACTGGACTGCCTACAAGGCCGCTCACACCGGCGCCATCGCGACGCCCAGTTACCTGTATGTCGCCAGCAGCAAGTCCAGCCAGCAGCTGGCCACGGCCCTCATTGCCCAGTGGCAGCAAGTGCTTGGCGTGAGTGTCACCCCCAACGGTGAGGACTTCAACAAGTTCGTCGCCGATGACAACGCTGGCAACTACGTCATCACCCGCTTTGGCTGGGCCGATGACTATCCCGACCCGCAGGACTTCCTGACGTTGCTGTTCTCCACCGGGGCGCAGTACAACAGCCAGGGCGCGAGCGTGCCTGCCGCTGATACGCTGATGTTCGCGGCCGATAAGTCCTCGAACCAGGCCGATCGCATCTCCAAGTACAACCAAGCCGAGCAGCTCCTGATCAACGACGTGGCGACCTGCCCGCTCTATTCGGGCAACGCGTACTACCAGGTGCGTTCGTATGTGCATGGCTGGAGCATCAACGCGAGCACCGAAACCGCGCTCGACGTTTGGGTCAACACCTACATCGCCCCCCATTGATCGTTCACTCCGAAGTGTGTTGATGTAGTGTGTTGATTTGGCGCGCCTTGACGAGCACGCGCTCGTGAGCGCACGCCCGTTGGCAGCCCGGCGCCAGGGCCGCAAGGCCTGAGGCGTCGGGCTGCACATGAGGGGCGGGGCCAGGGAACTGGTATCCCCGCCCTTCGTGTATCCGATGGCGCGGGCTGGACCGCCAGCGCGCGTGGCGGTCCAGAGCCGGGCCCACCTTTTCATCTCCCGAAGGTTGTGGTATCGTATGGCCAGATAATTCCCCGCGGTCCATCAACTGGCGCAACCTTCCTGTGAATGCTCCTAACTCAGACTGATACAACCCTTGTGGTTGGCGCCAGCTCGCAGTCAATCAGCGATGTCTGGTCGCTGGCATGCCACATGCGATACATCGTTCACAAGTGGACCATCCCTGATCGATCGAGCGATCAGCACGACATGCGATGACGGTGACCCCCCGCGCCGCTGGGACTCAATCAGGGAAACGCGGCGCGGCACACGGGAGGTGATGTGTGGCACTTTTGCAGAATCCGGTGGCGCTGATCGCGCTGGTGGCGATCGTGGGGTTTCTGGTGTACACCGGCATCCGCGTCGGTCCCAGCTTTCTGACCCGCCGGCTGGTGGGGCTGGTCTTCGTGGTCTTTGGCGTCACCTTCATCACCTTCATCCTCGGCTTCTGGGG
>DASYGC010000679.1:0-1938 GCA_036000225.1 Ktedonobacterales bacterium
GACTTCGCGCTCACCTGCGGCTGTCCGCCGGCCTCGTCTGGCTCCACGTCATCCCCCCTGGCTGCTGCTGCGCCGAACATCCGGCGGGTCCCGCCCTTCGGACAATGCTTTCAGTACCCGTTGCCCTATCGCATACCACACAGCCGCCCGGCGGCGCTACTCCTGGTCGGTCGTACCCACCATCATCTGCCGTGTGTCGTCGCGTCCGGCATGCTCTCCCGGATATCTCCCCGGCTGTCGCGTGCGTGCCCCATCGCGGTCGGTGCGCTGGGGGCGTGCGCTGTGTTATGATCGGCGGGCCCGTGTGTGGCGCCCACCGTGCCAGTCATCTCAAAAGTCGGACGCGACCCGAGCGCGGTGCGTGTGATCGCGTGCGCGGGTGCGTCTACTAGTGGTGACGCGCGCGGTCGGCGGACACGCTGTGCGTGGCGGCGCGTCACGTGCGACACTCGACGAGGAAGATTCCACCGATGACCCTGCGTTCGGGCGACACGCGATCGCCGAGCGGAATGAGATGGAGGAGACGCCCGCATGGCGGATGTGAGGCCCTTGCCTGGGCTGCGGTACACGGCGACGGCAGACCTCGCCGCGCTCGTCACCCCACCCTACGATGTGATTGCGCCCGAGGCGCAGGCGCGCTACTACGAGCGGCACGCTGACAATATCATCCGGCTGGAACTGGGCCGCGACCTGCCCGGCGATGACGCGCTGGACAATCGCTACACGCGCGCCGCGGTGACGTTCGCGGAGTGGCGTCTGCGCGGGGTGCTGGCGCAGGACGTGCCCAGCTTCTATCTCTACGAGCAGCGGTTCGCCGTCGCGGGCACCACGTATGCGCGCGGCGGTTTGCTGGCGCGGGTGCGCCTGGAGCCGTGGGATGCGGGGGTGATCCTGCCCCACGAGCGGACGCTGAGCAAGCCCAAAGATGACCGGCTCAAGCTGCTGCGGGCGTGCGCGGCCAATCTCAGCCCGATCCTGGCGCTCTATGACGACCCGAAGGGCGACGTGAGCCGGGGGCTGGCGCGCGCGCGCAAAGGCAAGCCCACGCTGGAGCTGGTGGACGATGAAGGTGAGGAGCACCGGCTGTGGTTGGTGCGCGATGCGGCATTGACCGCACGGCTCGCCAGCTTGTTTGGCGGGCGGCAGCTCTACATCGCCGATGGCCACCATCGCTACGAAACCGCGCTGGCCTACCGCGACGAGGTGTTGGAGTTGCGCCGCGAGCTAGGGCCAGATGACGCCGCCAACTTCGTGCTGATGGCGCTGTGCGCGGTGGATGATCCCGGGCTGGTGGTCTTGCCCACGCATCGGCTGGTGCGCGTTGCCGCCGCCGAACGGCTGGCCGCGCTGGACGCGACCCTGACGCCGTGGTTTGAGGCGGAAGCGCTTGACACGGCGGTGGGGGCTGATGGGTGGGTCGCGCGCCTGGCGGCCGCTGGAGCGGTCGGGAAACATACGGCGGCAATGGTGCTGGTGCGCGCGGCTGGCGCGACGCTGCTGCGGCTGCATTCCGCCGGGCAAGCGGCGATGGCCACGATGGGTGGCGAGGCGGCGGACGGCGAGCGCCGGTCGGCGGCCTGGCGCGCGCTGGATGTGACCGTGGCGCACGAGCTGATCCTCGATCGGGCGCTGGGGATTGACGCCGCGGCGGTGCGGACTGGCGAGCAGGTGACGTATACACGCGACGCCGGGGCGGCGGCATTGGCGGTCCAGCGGGGAGAGGCATCGCTAGCCCTGCTACTCAATCCCACGCCGCCGACCCAGGTGCGTGATGTGGCGCGGGCTGGCGATCGCATGCCCCAAAAGTCCACCTACTTCTACCCCAAACTGCTCACGGGACTCGTCATCAACCCGCTGTGGTAATACGATCAACCCGCTGTGGTAGACAAGTGGCCACCTGACCTGTAGACTGCACGGTGGTGGGACTGGCTGCCTTCC
>DASYGC010000680.1:0-4140 GCA_036000225.1 Ktedonobacterales bacterium
GGCCGACCCCAACGTGGCCTTTGAGGGCGCCTCGTGGGCGCTGCTGGTCGGCGCGATGCCGCGCACGCCGACGATGAAGGAGCGCATCGACCTGCTGGAGGCCAACGGCAAGATCTTTGGCCCACAGGGGCGCGCCATCGCCGCGCACGCCGCCGCTGACGTACGCATCCTCGTCGTCGGCAACCCCTGCAACACCAACTGCCTGATCGCGCGCGCCAACGCCCCCGAGGTCCCCGACGACCGCTGGTTCGCCATGACGCGTCTCGACGAGAACCGCGCCAAGGCTCAGTTGGCCAACAAGGCCGGCGTGCCCGTCGCGCACGTGACCAACCTGGCCATCTGGGGCAATCACTCGGCGACGCAGTTTCCCGACGCCTGGCACGCGCGCATCGGCGGCCGGCCGGCGCCCGAGGTGATCGCCGACGACGCCTGGCTCGGCGACGCCTTCATTGCCAGGGTGCAGCAGCGCGGCAATGAGATCCTCGCGGCGCGCAAGGTCTCATCGGCGGGCTCGGCGGCCAACGCCATCATCGACTCCGTGCGCGCGATCCACGCTGGCACGCCGCCTGGCGATTGGAGTTCGCTAGCCGTGGTCAGCAAGGGCGAATATGGCGTGCCCGCGGGCCTGGTGTGCAGCTATCCCGTGGCCTCCGCTGGCGGCTCGTGGCAGGTCGTCGAAGGCATCGAACACGACGCCGAGGCGCGGCGGCGCATCACCGCTTCGAAGGATGAACTCGTCAAAGAGCGCGAACAAGTGCAATCGCTGGGTCTGCTCCCCACGAACTAGATTCCCCCGGCGTGCGGCGCCGGGGCGGGTATGTCACAGTAGGAAGTAGACGATGTGGTATACTGTTTCCCATCGAATGCTTCTCTTGTAGGTTGCTCGCGTAGGGTGCTCATGTCATGAAACCAGCATGTGGGCGGTGGCGCTCGGTGTTGGCTGGCGTAGCGAAGCAAAGAGAGGTGACATATGTCTTCAGCCGCGACGACAGTCTCCTGGCAGCTCAGTGGCGACTATTTTGAGAACTGCAACTGTGATATTGTGTGTCCCTGTCTGTTCTCGGCGGGCCCGCAGATGACCGCGCAACCAACGGCCGGCGCGTGTGAGGTCGCCTTTGGTTTCCACATCGATCATGGCCGCTATGGTGATGTCGCGCTGGACGGGCTGAATGCCTCCCTGACAGCCCGCACGCCGGGTGCCATGGGCGCCGGCAACTGGGCGGTGGCCCTTTACCTCGACGAGCGCGCTGATGAGCCGCAGCGCCAGGCGCTGCAGGCAATTTTCACCGGGCAGGTGGGCGGCATCATGGGGGCGCTGGCGCCGCTGATCTCCACGGTGCTCGGCATCAAGACCGTGCCGATCACGTTTCACAAAGACGGTTTGAAGCGTTCGCTGGAAATCCCCGGCGTGGCCAGCCTCGCTGTCCACGCGGTGCCCAGTGGGGCGCCCGACAAAGAGATTTGGGCGATCAATGCGCATCCCTTTCAACCCGCGGGGGTCTCGATGGCCGTTGGCGACTCGGGCAGCACCTGGGAAGACTATGGCATGCGCTGGGACAACTCGGGCAAGAACGCGCACTATGCTCCCATCACCTGGTCCAACACCTGATCGCCGTCGCCTGCCCTGACCGGCACGTCATGGCACCCGAATCGCGAACTGCGACCGTCAATGGCCTCCGACCAACCGAGGCGACGAGCCGCTCAGGAGCGCATGTATGGCGAGCCAGCCTCCATTCCCGCTGCCGCGCGAGCGCAATCTCATTCTTGGCGTGCTCCTGGGCTTATCGGTGCTGTGCTGGGGACTCGTGATATGGCAATCGGTCGCCATGAGCGCACCCTCCCTGGGCGGATCCATGGGCGCGCCGCTGAGTCTGACCATGGGCATGGGCATTGTGCTCTTTCTCGCGATCTGGATCGCGATGATGGTGGCGATGATGTTCCCGGCATCGGTCCCTATGGTCCTGATGTTCCACGCGATCGCGGCCGGCAAGCGCCAGCGCGCGCAGCCCTATGTACCGACGTGGGTCTTTGTAGGCGGGTATCTGCTCGTCTGGACCCTCGCCGGTATCGTCGCGTTCGTGCTCGCGGCGGGACTCGACCGGCTGGCATCGCAAGCGCCATGGCTGGTGGCCAACGCCAGCCGGATTGGTGGAGTGATCCTGATTGCCGCTGGCCTGTATCAGTTGTCACCGCTCAAGCATCGGTGCCTGGCGAAGTGCCGTACGCCCACGCAGTTCATAATGACCTCCTGGCGCGACGGCTCCAGGGGCGCGCTGCGCATGGGCATCGAGCATGGAGTCTACTGTCTTGGGTGCTGCTGGCTGTTATTCGTCATCCTGTTTCCCTTTGGCATGATGAACATCGCGGCGATGGCCCTGTTGACGGCGCTGATCTTCGCCGAGAAGGTACTGCCGGTGGGCCGGCTGGTGAGCACGATCGCTGGTCTGGCGCTGGTCATCTATGGCGCGCTGGTGGTCTTCGTACCAGTTCTGCTGCCGACGCTGCGGCTCACGCTGCATATGGGCATCGTGGTGCCCATCACCTGAGAGCAGGAGCCACGCCGCCCCACAGCGCCCCGATGGCCGCGCTCAGCCAGTGATAACCAGCGCGAGCGTATCGGCCACCATCGCCGGCTTCGCCTCGCCCTCGATCTCGACCGTGTTGCGCATGGTAAAGAGCACGCGCCCGCCGCCCTTGTCTTCCACCGCCAGCAGCGTGATGCGCGCCCGAATGCGCGCGCCCGCCTTCACCGGCGCGAGGAAGCGCACGTGCTCCACGCCATAGTTGAGCGCCTGGCGCACATTGCCGGGCACGATGCTCAATTCGTACTGCATGCGTGGCAGCAGCGACAGCGTGAGAAACCCATGGGCGATGGTGGTGCCCAGCGGACTCTCGCGTTTGGCGCGCTCCACATCCACATGGATCCACTGGTGATCCTCGGTGCAGGCGGCAAACTGGTCGATGCGCTCCTGCTCCACCGTTACCCAGTTGGAGACCCCCAGCTCCTTGCCCACAAAGTCAGCCGCGGTCTCGATGCTGTAGCCTTCCAGCGCCATATGGAACCTCTTCTCGCTGTGTTCGCTCCGCGCAACGGGAGCACGCTCCGGCGCCATAGTGCAGGCGACCGAGGCACCGGATTACCCCCTCCGAAAATTCACGTTCGGCGCGTCCGGCTACCACGCCCTCGCCCACCGCATCCCTCGTTTGACCAGGATGCGCAGGGCAGTTCCGTAGGGGCGTGTGGCCGGGTTCAACCGCCAGCTTAGCCGTCAGACTTGCCACCGAGACCCGTCGTGAAGCGCTGAACCCATTCGGCCTGCGTCTCCATCAGCTTGCGCGCGGTATCGGTCCACAGTTCGACGACATGCTGTCCCGCCTGGGCGCCAGTTCCGGCGCCGGTGCTCACTCCCGGCGCGAAGTTGCGCGCCATCTCGAACCAGCCCTGCCAGAGTTGCTGCTGCGCCTCGGTCCAGCGCCGCATGACCTCCTGCCCCTGGCGTGCCCGATCGCGCAGCTCGTCCGGAGTGCCCTGGAAGGTGGCGAGCGACTCGGTCCAATCGCGCATCCACGTGGCCTGAGCATCGAGCGTCTGCTTGACGGAACTCTGCCAGGACTCCACCGTCTGCTGCCAGACCCCCCTGCCTGGCGCGCCCGCGGTGGCGCCGCCCAGTGTATCAATCCAGTTGGTCAACAGCGTGCGCTGGGTAGCGACCCAGGCTTTGACAAGCTTCTCGCCCGGTATACTTTCGTCCATCGTCGGTTCTGCCTTTCATTGGAGAGGAGAGTCTACACCAATCAGGACGCGCGCATCTGTGATTCTACCCCACGGCCAGAGTGGCGCGTGGCGTATCAGACTGCTGGGACGAAGCATGGGAGTGTGCCGGTCATAGGGCGTCATGCGCCGGGCGTGCGTCATACCTGAAGTGCCGCGTTCACCGAGCACCTGGTATGAATTGCGGAAACTCATAATCGCTCCTGACATACTGCTGTCACACCGCTCTGGCATACTCACAGTGCGCCCGGGAAAATGGTGTTTCGGACGCGGTAGTCAGTGAACAGGAGCGCGAACGATGAATCAGACGACGAGTCAGACTACGCTGGGCGAACTGGGCTTCATTCTGGTGCACGTGCCCGATGTGG
>DASYGC010000681.1:0-1846 GCA_036000225.1 Ktedonobacterales bacterium
TATCTACGTCACTGACATCACGCGCTGGGAGGAGGTTGGCCGCGCGCATGGCGAGGTCTTCGCCCAGATCCGCCCGGCGACGACGATGGTCGAGGTCAGCCGGCTGATTGATCCGCGCATGCTGGTGGAGATCGAGGCGGAGGCCGTGCGCTGATGCTGGCTGATGGTAGCGGTACCGTGCTCATCGGCGCTCTGCGTGTCGGCGAGTTGTACTCGAATCGCGGGCTGGGAGAAACACATGGCCCATATTCGCCTGGAAGGCGGCGACCTGATTCTGACCCTGGATGGTCTGATGCGCCTGGCCGCGGTGCGGCGCGAGTTACGCGTGCCGCTGACCCACGTCACCGCCGCCTATCCCGCGCCGGAACAGCCGCGCGGCCTGCTGGATGAGTTACGGCAGATGCACAATGCCGGCACCCATATTCCTGGTGTCATGAAGGTGGGCGCGTTCGCCGGTCCCAGTGGGCCGGTCTTTTATGCGCTGCATGATCCGCTACGCGCGGTGGCCGTAGACCTGGTTGACGAGCCATTCTGCCGCTTGATGATCGAACCACCCGCCGGCGAAACACCTGCCGCCTGCGCCGAGCGCATTCGCCAGGATGCCGCCCAGGCGCGAGGCGCACCGGGAACGGTATGAGCTTCGCGTCATTGAAGCGAACAAATCGGCGATCAATTGAAAGACTTCTTCGCCGTTTTGGTGAGGGCACAACCTCTGCCGTGGCTATCGCGTAGTGATCTCAGGAGATCGTCAGCGCAGGCACGGCGGACAAGATCGCGCTGCCTTACCCACGCTGGCACACGTCTTGCGACTATCGCTCCGGGGAATGCTCCTGGCTCGTCTGCCGAGCCGCTGTGGATCGGGAGGAAATGCTCATGTCCTCACATGCCGCGCCTCGCATCTGGACGCCGACCCTGGCCGACCTGAGCCACGCCATCGAAGAGGGACACATTCGCACGCGCATCGCAACTGGCGAATATGTGGTGTCGCGCCGCGACCTACGCCGCTGGCTCGCCCGCGTTCAGGCGCGTGCCGCCAAGCAGATCTCCAGTGATGAACGCTCGGCGAGCTGATCGCGGGGGCGGCGCTCCCATCCCGCTGCGGCCAGCTACACGCCGCTCGTCAGCGAGCCCGCCGCAGCCAGGGTCAGGTAGCTGGCTAGCGCGCCCCCTCGCGTGCTATACTGAACGTGCGGTCGCGTCTGGCTTCCTCCAGACCGAGGCGCACCCCACGGGGATGTCGGGTTTCGACAGGCAGGTGGGAGGGACGTTTGCAGGCCGAGATGCCGGTATGCAATCTCGTTAAACAACCGGCAAAAACATAACTGCCAACACGCAGTTCGCACCCGCTCTCGCCGCCTAAACACCGGTGAAGCGCGTCTGTCCGACCTCCGCCTGATGGGTCGGGTACGGGCGTCACACAGTCAGGCTGTGGCAGCGAGGACTACTCGCTAATCGCTGCCAAGATCAGCGGGTAGGCCCGACACCAGCTCGCCGATGGGCGTGTGTTAGGCGTCACCAAATCGTCGGATATGCCTGTAGTATATCGTCTCTAGCGTCTGTTTGGACGGGGGGTTCAACTCCCCCCCATCTCCACCCAACGAGGCCAGCCCCCACCCGGGCTGGCCTCGTTGTTTGCCCGATCGCTGCGCTGAAGCTGAATCACACAGAAAGCCGCCGACCCATACTGGGACGGCGGCATCAGGTGCCCCCAGGGCGACTCGAACGCCCGCCACCGGCTCCGGAGGCCGGTGCTCTATCCACTGAGCTATGGGGGCCAGTGGTCGCTGTGTCAGCGCCTCCAGTGTAGCACACCCGCCTGCCAGCCGCAAGAAAACCAATGCGCCGA
>DASYGC010000682.1:0-2892 GCA_036000225.1 Ktedonobacterales bacterium
GTGTTAGAGGGGCGACTGGGCAAAGACAGTCACAACAGCAGTAAGCCTCCCGCCAGTGATGGACTCAGCCGTCGACTGCGCCCCCAGCGCGTACGCAGTGGCAAGAAGCCTGGAGGTCAACCGGGACACTGCGGCCAGACCTTGGCCATGGTGGAGCCGCCCGATGAGGTGGTGACGCATGCTCCCGTGGCGTGCGCGCACTGCCAACGGCCCCTTATCGGCATCGTCGGGCAGGTGGTGGAATGCCGCCAGGTCCACGATCTGCCAGCGTTGCGCTTGCAGGTGAGCGAGCATCAGGTGGAGCAGGTGTGTTGCCCAGCCTGCCACGCGCTGACCCGTGGCACGTTCCCTCCAGACGTTCGCGCTCCCGTGCAGTACGGCTCCCAGGTGCGGGCGCTGGCGGTCTATTTGCACCAGTACCAGCTCCTTCCTGAAGCGCGTACGGGGGAGACACTAGGCGATCTGTGTGGGGCGGCCATCGCGGACGCCACGCTCGCGGCCTGGGTCCAGCAGGCGGCCATGGCGGTCGAGCCAGCGGTGCGGCGCATCGCCGATCTGGTGGCGGGGGGCGCGCAGCAGCACGCCGATGAGACCGGCATCCGCATCCAGGGGAAACGTCACTGGCTACACGTCAACAGCACGCGCTGGCTGACCCACCTGGCCTGGCATGCCAAACGCGGCAAAGCCGCGACGGAGGCGATTGGCATCTGGCCCCGATTTCGTGGCCGTGCGATGCACGACCGCTGGGCCAGCTACGACGCCTACCAGGCGTGTGCGCATAGTTGGTGTGGGGCGCATCTGGTCCGCGACCTCACCTTCCTGGCGGAGCAGCACTCCCAGGTCTGGGCAGCAGCGTTGCGCGACCTGTTGCTCGCGATGCGCCAGGCGGCACACCAGTGGCGCGCCCACGGCGCCGCGTGGATGCCCGCCCACGAGCAGATGGAGTGGATCGCCCAGTACCACGAGCTCCTGGCCCAGGGCTATGCCGCGCAGCCGCCCCCCCTCGGCGCGACGGGACGCCGCGGCCGACCCAAGCAGCCGCCGGCCAAGAATCTGCTCGACGCGCTGCTGGGGCAGAGTGAGCGCGTGCTCGCCTTCTTGGCTGATCCGCGTGTGCCCTTCACCAACAACCAGGCGGAACGGGATCTGCGCATGGCCAAAGTCCAACAGAAGATCTCGGGCGCCTTCCGCAGCGAGGCAGGTGCAACGGCCTTCTGCCGCCTGCGTAGCTATCTAGGTACGATGCGCAAACAAGGCCACTCCATGCTCGACGCGCTGGTGGCTGCCATCCAGGGCATCCCTTTACCCGTCGCTTGGGGTACCTGAGTAGTTACCCATTTTCGTAACTGTTCAGGCAAAGCGGGGGTAGAGGGGCTGGCCGGCGAAGACGGTTTGGAGCGCAGCCAGGAGCGCCACGCCCTGCTTGCCCAGCGTCGAGAGATAGCCACGAATGCGCGCGAAGGCGTCTGAGCCGCCGGACGTGCGGAAGCAGCCGGAGATCTTCTGCTGCACCTTGACCATGCGCAGATCGCGCTCGGCCTGGTTGTTGTCGAACGGGATCGTGAAGTCGTCGAGGAAGGCGAGGACCTGCTCCTTGTCACGCCAAAGCCGGTGCAGCAGATTGCGTGCGGGCGATTGCTTGACCCGGCCGCGCCGCGGCGGCCCGTGGCGTTGCGGGGGCGGGTTGGCGGCCAAGCCGCTCGCCAGCAGGGCGTCGTAGCGGGCGACGAAGGCGTCGCGCGCGCTGGCGCTCAGGTGGCTCTGCCCCTGCGCTCGTGCCTGCTCGACGGCGGCGTTCATCTCCCGGAGCACCTGCTTGAGATCCTTGGCCCAGGATTGCTTGTACTCCTCTTCGAGGAAGGTGAGTTCGCGCAGATGGTGGATATTGCAGAGGGCGTGGCGACACTGCGTGTACGCCCGGTAGGTGGCCCAGCCATCGTGGACGCTCACGCCACGGTAGCTCGGCAGGATGCCGATGGCGTTAGTCGCTTGGCTGCCGCGCTTGGCGTGGATGGCGTAGTGGGTGAGCCGGTCGGTGCTGGCCACATGTGCCCAGGCCAGCGCTCCGGCGCGACGCACGCCCGTCTCATCGCTGTGCATCACTGGCGCCTGCACGAGCGCGTCTTTGATTGCGGCTTCCACCGGCTCCAGGGTCGCCGCACCCTCTTGGACCCAGGCGACGAGCGTCCCCACCGAGAGGGGGGCGCCCAACAGGTCGGCGAGCAGGTGGCGGACGCGGGCGTACGGCATGAGCTGCTGCTCGACCAGATAGACACCCAGCGCCCGCAATCGCGGACCATACTGCGCCCGACTCGGCGCCTGGGCAGAGAACGCCCCGACGCTCACTGTCTGGCACCGCGGACACCGGACATGCAGCGCCCGCTCCTCGCGCACCATCAGGCGCAGCGGGGGCAGCTCGTAGATCTGTCGGCGCTCGCACGCCACCATCGGCGCGTCGGCGTTCAGCGATGCCTGGCAACTTGCACAAATCACCGGCCGCTGCTCGACCACGTCGTCGGGATTCGCCACCAAATGCAACGTCTCGCCGCGATGGCCGAGTTGTCCGCCCGGTTTCTTGCCACTGCGACGGCGCAGACTCTTTGTCCGCGTGGCCTTGGCCAGTCCATCGCTCGACGGCGGTTTGCCACTGTTGTGGCTGTCCTTGGCCAGTCGCGCTTCCAAGTCCTGCACACGCGCCAGCAGCACCGTGATCTGCTCACGCTGCTGGGCGAGGGTGGCTTCCAACTCGGCGATGCGTTCGTGCGGCGTCATGCGTCTATGCTACACCTGTTCCGCAAGTCCGTCTGAACAGTTACGGATCATAAAGCAGTGTACGTAAAGTATAGTACGTCTGTCAACTATCGCCAAGCGAACGGGTGTGCGTCAGAGTTT
>DASYGC010000683.1:0-3946 GCA_036000225.1 Ktedonobacterales bacterium
CTGCAGCCCATTGACCTGTGCTGGGGGGTCAGCGAAGAGGCGGCAACTGAGCGGCAAACGCTGCGTATCTGCTTCGACGAACTGGAACGCTGCCGCCAGCTCTCGCCGGATTGCTTCCTGCTGATGCAACTGGGCGAGCGCTATGGCTCGCAAATCCTGCCCCCCGAGCTGGCCGCCGACGTCGTCGCGCGCATGCTGCCGCATCTTTCCGCTGAGCAGCGTCGCACGTTCGAAGCCGCCTACCGCCGCGACAAGAATGCCGTACCCGCCGTCTATGTGTTGCTATCAGCGGGGGCTGAGCGGGCCGCGGATGAGGCGCTGCGCACGATGCTGGTGGGCGCGGGGCGGGTGGCAGGCCCGACAGAGGTGGAGCGCCTGCCGTTCGAGGGATCTGCTACTCACCGCGAGATTCAGCTCGGGCTGCTCGGCACCCAGCGAAGCGGCGTTGATGATGCTGGTGCCTTGTGCGCGGTGCGCCGTTGGCGCGGCCAGCCGCAAGGGCCGGAGGCGGAGCAATTCAGCGAGGCAGACGAGGAACGTGCCGCACAAGTGGGGCGACTCACCGCGGCCGTCATGGAACGTCTGCCTGAGGAGCAGGTACTGCGGTACTCCGTAGACTGGCGCGGACGCGGGTCCAGCCTTTGACGAGGATGCCCTGGCGCGCGACTATCTTGGCCTGCTGCGGCCGCGCATCGAAGCGGTGATCGCGGCACGCACCGCCGCGCGCACGGCAGCGCAGACGCGCGGGAGCGACGCCGTGGCGCTGGCCAACACCGCGTTCGAGGCGCAACGCGCCGCGCAGGTGGAAGGCCGCAAGGCCGAACTGGCGCGTATCGCCGCGTATCTGGCCAGCGCCCACAGCGCTGATATCAGGTCGCCGCTGGTGGTGACGGGCGCGGCGGGCAGTGGCAAATCCACCGTATTGGCAGAGGCGGCCAAACGGGCGGCGGTGGCCTACCCCGGCGCGGCGTTGCTCACGCGGTACTGCGGCGTTACGCCGGGCACGGGCAGTCTCTCTGAGTTGTTGACCGACCTGCGCCAGGCCATCGCCCGCGCCTATGGCCAGCCGGAGCCCGCCGCGCTGCCCAACCTGGAAGAGCTGGTCGCCGCATTTTCCGTCGAACAGGCTACGCTGGTGGCGCCCCCTAAGCGACCACTGCTACTCATCGTGGATGCCATTGACCAGCTGAGCGCGCAGCCGCAGCGCACCGACTGGCTGCCGCCGCGCCTGGCGCCGGGGGTATGCGTCGTGGTCTCGGTGCTGGCCGAGCGGCGCGAGCTCGCCATCTTATGCGACCGGCTGCCGGCAGAGCAGGTGCTGACGCTCGCGCCGCTCGGGCTGGATGCCGGGCGGGCGATCCTGCGCCACCTGCTCGACGTGGCGCCGCGACGCACGCTCAGCGGCGAGCAGGAAGACGCGGTGCTGGTGGCGTTCGCCGTCCAGGGGCTGCCGCTGTATCTGCGCCTGGCCGCGAGCGAAGCATGCCGCTGGCGTTCCTTCGATCCGCCACAACTGGGCATGGCGCCGCTGCCGGAGACCACCGAGGGATTGCTGGAGGCGCGGCTGGCGCGGCTGGAGGCGCCCGGGCGGCATGGCCAAGCGCTGGTGGCGCACGCGCTGGGCGATCTGGCGGCGGCGAGCTTTGGCCTGGCGGAAGATGAGCTGCTGGACCTGCTGGCCCGCGATCCGACCGTGCGCGCCACGCTACACGAGCTCTCACCCCACTCGCCGCCGATTGATGAGCAGCTTCCGCTGCCAGTCGCGCTGTGGGCGCGCCTGCATGCGGAGGTCGAGGCGCTCTTGACGGAACGTGAGATGGATGGCGTGCGCCTCGCGAGCTTTTACCACCAGCAGTTACGGGCGGCGGTCGAGGCGCGTTACCTGGCCGGATCGGCGGCAGATGCCTACCACCAGGCGCTGGTAGGCTACTTCGCGGAGCAGCCCTGGCAACTGGGCCCACGGACGTGGAACTGGCGCAAGATCCGCGAACTCCTGCTCCAGCAGGAGGCCACCGGAGATCGGGCGGGGGCGGAGCAGACGCTGAGTGCGTTGGTCGGAACACTGCAACAAGCAGCGAGTGACATGGACGATCATGAAGGAATTACGACTGTCGATTCCATCATTGCCGCGGTTCAGGACCGCATCATCACCGGCGGCTACTGGCGCCTGGGTATGGACATGTTCACCCTTCAGTTGGCCATCGCCCGCGAGGTGGGCGACCGCGCGATGGAGGGCACCACGCTCAACAATTTGGGCGCCCTGGCCAATAATCTGGGGCGCACGGAGGAAGCAGCGCGTTACTACGAGCAGGCGCTGGTCATCCACGAGGAGATTGGCGCAGTAGACAAAGCACGCGTGGTCCGCGAGAATCTGGCGGAGCTGCGCGGGGATAGCGTTTAGCGGCCTTGCCGTGGTCGGCGGGACCAAGTCTTGGAATCGAGATACTCCCACCGACAAGGCTACATCAGGTGGAGGAAGTCCAGTCCGCGATAGGCGGTCGCGGCGTCGGTCAGCCAGCCACTGCGCAGATGCCGCATGAACTGGTCGGGCGACAACTCGACGACTTCGATGAACTCGTGCGCGTCCAGTCGTAGCTTGCTCAACTTGCGACAGCCGGTCGCGGGGAGGCGTGTTAACGTTCAACGTCTGGGCGGCTACCGCCTCCAGCGAGTATGCCCATGCTCATTGTTCACGGACGTCTCTTGCGGTACTGATTGAGCAACTTGTCGTACTCTTGGTGTGAACCGATCCAGAACCACACAATGGTGTCGGATCCCTCGCCGCGTCCCAGAACGCGATATTGCTCGTTGACCCGCGCTGAAAAGAGTGGAACTTTGACCCCCTGGATGCGCTCGAAATTGAGCCCAGGATAGTTGGGGTCCGCGGCAAACTGCGTATAGGCGTCATCCGCATCACGACGCACACGTTCGGGCAGCGCATCATAGAGCGCGCGAAAACGTGCCGTGCGCCACGATATCATCGCGGCCTCGGTTTCCCAATCTCCTCTGTTGCGCCGCGCAGATGCTCCTGGTGTGCTTCCTCGGCCATCTCTTCGAGCATTGCCAGGCTATCTGGCTCGGACAAGAGGGCATTCCACTGCCTATCCGCCTCGATCATGGCCTTGATGCGCGCGGCGATTGCAGTTTGCTCCTGTGCTGTTTGCTGTGCGGCGAGGTCGAACGCCTCACGCAGTTCGTCAATCATTTTTTTGCCCTGTCCTATGATTATCCTGTTGCCTGGTTCGCGCCGGATCGTAACCCGTTGTATTGAGTCTACCATTCTACCATACAGGTCGGCCTGGGGCTTCCGTGTGGCTTGGTGTGAACAATCGAGCGTCTGGAACGCCGGCTGGATGCCATTATGACGCAGTTAGGCATCGCGGAGCCGCCTGAGCCGCTTGCCGATCCGATTCGCGATCTGGCGCACAGCGGCCACAAGATCGAGGCGATCAAGCTGTACCACGAGCGGCACGGCGTGGGGCTGCGCGAGGCGAAGGAGGCGGTGGAAGCGATCACGGAGGGTGGCGGGCCAACGGGCGGGGGCGCGGCGGACGGGCGTCCACCGGACGCCGCTACGCATTGAGGGTGTGCCGCACCAACTCGATCAATGCGGAGCACTCGACGATCACCGATCACCGATACGCGGTTCGGGTGAAGGCGTATATGTAGCGCGGCCCAGAGCGCACCCCCGTGCGCCATTACAGCAACCATGGCGCGGAGGGTTTACATCCGTAAACCCCTACGGTGCCGGGTGGACGCAGAGCGCACCCCCGTAGCGCAGCGTCGCCACGACGACACGGGAGGCGATCGCCGCTCGGCCCATCAGGACGCTGGCAGGGAATGCGCCTGAAAGAAGCTCCAGATGACGCTGGCGGGGGATTGGCCAGCGATGACCGGGGGCCAGGCGTGGCCGCCGCCCTCGATACGGTAGTGCACGACGGTCGCG
>DASYGC010000684.1:0-9581 GCA_036000225.1 Ktedonobacterales bacterium
AGCGATCGCGGTGGCGGTCCGCCGCGCAATCGCGGGCAGTTCGACGGTGACGGGCGCCTTGAGGTGCTCGGGCACGCGCAGTGGCCCCGTATCCAGCGAGGCTTCGCCAATCGGCGCGCCGCACGCGAAGCAGATGGTGGCATCGGCATCGCACGGCGCCCCGCACCGTTCGCAAATCATGCGCGTGTCTTGCATGGGTCTCTTTCGACGCGGGCGGTCATCCAGGCGACTCGCTCAGCCACCTGGCTTCAGTCTACGCTATGGTTCGCCAAATAGTCGGTCAAGGCGGTGGGGGCAAACCCGAAATGGCGCTCGACGGAATCCAGTTCGGTCGTGTTCTCGAAGGCGAACAGCCCCAGCGCGGCCACAGTGATGGGCGGGCGCGGCAGCAGCAGTTCCATCGCCGCGGCGCCCAAATACGCGAAGGGAGCAGGGCCAGGCACTTTGGGCTTGCGCATACCGAGTTTGTCCATCAACAAATCGAGGATGTGGGCATAGGTCTCGATCGCGGGGCCACCAACATCGATGCGCTGTCCATCGTATGTCTGTGGCTCGCGCACCATCTTGAGTACACACGTGACGACATCTTCGACATAGATTGGCTGGAAGTGGCGCTGCCCGTTGCCGATCATAGGGACAACCGGCGCCTGGCGGATCAGGTTGGCCAGGCCTTTGAAGAATGCCGCGCCTGGGCCGAACTGGATGGATGGACCCAGGATCGACCACGCGAGGCCGCTCGTCTGCACCTCGCGCTCGGCCAGGTAGCGCCCCTGCATGTACGATCCGGGCTTGTCGGCGCGAGTGCCCAGACCACTGAGCACGACGATGCGAGGCACGCCAGTCCGCTTGGCGGCGGCCACTAGGTTGGCGGTGCCCTCGACATTGGTGGCGTAGTAGTTGACACCCGGACCTTGCTTGCGATCGGCGGTGATGAAGGCAGTGTGGATGATGGCAGTAACTCCCGCCAGGGCGGCGTCGAGCGTCGCGGGACGGGTGGTATCGCCGATGACGAGTTCGACGCTATCGCTCGCCAGTTTGCGCCGCGCCTCGACCTCATTGCGCACGAGGGCGCGGGGCCGCTCGCCTTCGGCGACAAGACGGGCAACGAGGCGCGATCCGGTAAAGCCATTGCCGCCAGTAACGAGAATCATCTGAGACCTCCTGTGCGCCAGGCTACGTGCTGGCACGGCACAGCGCGCCAGGGTTCACCATCAGGAAGCATAGCGCGGTGGCGCGTGGCTCGCAACCTGTTTGGACGTGCTCTGCGATTGCGCCGGACTTGCGCCATGATATCATGGCCGCCATCCGCGAACCAGCGACCTGCGTAGCCTAATGGTCCCTCGCGGGCCCACAACGAGTCGCCAGACATTGCGCTATTTGCTACACTGGTTGGAATAGCATGGACGTGGCCCAGGTAGCGTGGACGCGCAAAGGGAGGACATCATGGCTTCGTTTACACCGTTAGGCAAGGCTGAAATTCTCGACCATAGTGTTGCAAACGCTTCCTTGTTCGCGGCGCCGAGCGAACTCGCCGAAGCGCGCGACGTGCGCGAAGCAATTCACGCGTTGGCGCGGCAGGCCGGTTACCGTGATGTCACCCTGCTCGAATGTCGCGCCGATGATGCGCCCGGCGAGACAGCGTCGGGCCTGGCGCCGCTGTACTATGCTGTGCTGCTCACCAGAGGCCGTGATAACGATGTCCAGATCGCAGTGGGTGAGAGCCAGGTCGCCGCGCTGAGCGATCTGCTCTGGACGCTGGGGGCGCCGCTGTTGTTGGAGGCGCTAGCACGCGACGACGAGGAGCCAGACTGGGCCGACGATGGCATGGGTCTGGTGCGCGCCCCATCCGTTCTCCATTGATCAACTGGGGTCGATCGCCGTCGGTTAGCGCACGGCCAGCAGCAGCGCATCATCCAGATTGCGCCAGATGACCCCGACTTCGCCAAAGCCAGCATCGCGCAGCGCCGTCTGGTGCAGCGCGAGGATCGGCGCCTGGTCGTCATCCACACCCCGCGGGAAGCGCCGCTCGCGTTCCGCGAGCAACTCGGTGAGCGAAGGCTCCTGGGCCAGGGCGTCCCACCACTGGCGCCACGTCTCACTGCCCGCCTGCGCGAACGTCTTCGTTCGTTGCTGCTCCTTGATCGCCGCGATCGCCCGCGCGAAGATGGGCAGGGAGGACTCCGTACGCTGATGGTCGCCATTGAGCAGCAGGCCACCTGGCCGGATGAGTGACGCGAGCTGCTGATACAGGCGCACCAGCTCAGGCGCTTCGAGCCAGTGCAGCGCGGTGGTGCTCACTACGGCATCAACGGAGCTCGCACCAAGCTGCGTCAGCCAGGTGGGATCGCGCAGATCAGCTTCAACCCAGCGCAACCGGCCCGCCGCATCTCCCAGGACTGCTTTGCCCAACGTCAACAGCAGCGGGTCGTAGTCGACGGCGAGGCACTGGGCCTGGGGAAAGCGGTGCAGCAATCGCTGGCTGATGGCCCCGGGTCCGCTGGCGAGATCCACTGCCACAAAGCGCTCGGGCAGCAGCTCGGCCAACACATCGAGCATCACCGAAAAACGCGCTTCGCGGAACGGGAGATAGGCCGTTTGCATGGCGTCCCAGCGCCGCAGCCAGTTGGGCCAGTCAACGTGCGCCAGTGGATCAATTGCCATGTGTGATTCCTTGCGTTCGTGCTGCCGCCTGGTTGGTATTGGGTTAATGTCCGAAGCCCGCAGACCGCAGCGGTCAGACCTTTTTGTCATCGGCATCGACAAAATCGAGGTCGCTGAGGTCATCACCATCATCGAGACCTTCGTCGGCGAGGACGTACGCAGCGCCAGGTTCCTCGCCATCCAGGTCCAGATCAAGCGGGTCGAGATCCAGATCGAGTGGGTCGACGTTGATGAGCAAATTGTAGTTGCCTGGCCCGGGATGCTTCTCCAGCCGCCCTAAGATCAGCGGGACGTTGTCATAGGGACCAGAAATGAAGTACGGCTTGCCATCTTTGCCAAACGTCAAATCGTAGGTCTCGGCCAGCGTGCCGCGCATTTCGAGGATCAGCTGCGAGTCCACGAAGTCGCGCTGCGGACGAAAACCAAACTGCGCGGCGTAGTCGATGGCGCCGTAGATCATCTGGTGGGCCAGTTCGGGCGGGCAGGTTTCCAGTGGTGTTTCATCGGAAATCGGTGCCTTGATTTCATCCTCATAGTCCGCGAGCGTGGTGTGCGTTCGGCAGAAGGTATCCTTCAGGCCCAGGCACAGGCGATCCACCAGGTAGCCACCGAAGACGATATCGCCATCCGGCTGTTTGCGTGCTTACAGTACCTGGACCAGGCTCGTATCGTCGGGGTCTTTCCAGCTCTCGCTGATGAGGCACTCGTAGATGGGAAACGAGCGCGCATGGCGCAGCACCGCACGCGGAGTATCTAGCGCGTTCACCTGGCTCTGGTGCCTGGCGTTGGAGGCCTCTTTCTGGTGACGCCGCCGCTTCATCACTTCCTTCTCGCGCTTCTTGGGATCACGTGGCATGCTTGTCCTCCTCGCTCGAATCGCGCTAGCTTGGCTACGTCATTGCTGGCGCGGCGCATCGCGGCGACGTTCTCGTATCTTACCACATCATGCGCTCGCCTATCCCGCACCTGAGCCGAATGCCCGGAAAGCGGTATCGCAGTATCGCGGTATGGGCTACCAGCACCAACGTGCTGAACCACAGGAACGCCATTCCCAGCGGCTTGAGCCAACCGGGGTGTCATGGATGGGTGCAATAAGATGCCGCGTCGTCACACGAGCCTGAATTTGTTCTTTGTCGGATAGTCGCAGCCCAAGCACGCGCGCACCAGGTGCGGCGCAGTGGCCGTGGCAAGTACAATTACGAGCGGGTGGCGGACAGGTATTGAAGACGACAGCACAAGAGGAGACAGACTCGTGACACGTTCCGACAATCTGTATGAGTTGCCAGCCGATTTGCCAGTTCCGGTTGACGATGGCGCCTGCGACCATGTGGCGGGGATGGCGTTGCCGGCGATCGCACTGGCGGCGACCTCCGGCGAAGCGGTCATGTTGGCGCGACTGGCCGGGCGCACGGTAGTGTACGCCTATCCGCGCACGGGGCGGCCCGATCAGGAAATTCCGGCGGGCTGGAACGAGATACCCGGCGCGCGTGGCTGCACGCCGCAATCCTGCGCGTTCCGCGATCACTATCAGGAATTGCGCCAGCTCGGCGCTGGCGTCTTCGGCTTGAGCACCCAGACTACCGACTACCAGTCGGAGGCGGTCGAACGACTGCACCTGCCCTTCGCCCTGCTGAGCGACGCCGATCTGGCCCTCACCCACGCCCTGCGTCTGCCCACCTTCACCGTGGAGGGCATGACGCTTATTAAACGGCTGACATTGATCGTGCGCGACGGCTCGATCGAGCATATAATGTACCCGGTCTTTCCGCCGAATACCAATGCGGCGGAGGTCACTTCTTGGCTGGAAGGACATCCCCTCACGTGATAGTCTGCGTGATGGTCCCACATCCTGACATCCCTTCGCGCGACTCGACCAGATATGGGGTGGTGAGTAGTCGTCGTGTGCGCGCACGCGAAATTCGGTCAGACCGTAGAGTGGAAGTCGCGAGTATGACACCCTCGGTGGCGGGGCAGACGCCAACGAGTGACATGCACTGGCCACCGGCACGACCCCAAGCGGCTGTGCCGAGGAGCGCCCGCGATGAACAGGAGGTATCGGTGGGTCGCGTGATACACAATCCGATCAGTGGCGAGCGAATCGTCGTTCGCGCCAGTGGTACACAGACCGATGGGCGTCTGTTCGCCTTCGATCTGTTTCTGCCCCCCGGTGGCCACGTGCCCGCGCGCCATGTCCATCCAGTCCAGCAGGAACGTTTTACCGTGGTTGCGGGTCTGATGCGCTTTCGCCTGGGCGTCCGCACCATCCTGGCGCATCCTGGCGAGTCCGTACTCATTCCGGCTGGCAAAGCGCATTGGTTCGGCAATGCCGGCGCGGAAATCGCGCACGCGCGAGTGGAGGTGCGACCGGCGCTGCGCATGGAGGAGCTCTTCGCCGCGAACGAGGCGGTCGGTGTAGCGGGAACGTTGCGTGGCGCCCGGTTCCCGCGGCTCACCGACCTGGCGCGGGTCCTGCTCGGTTTTCAGCGGGAAGTCGCCGTGCCTTACGTGCCCGCGTGGTTGGTGACGGCGGTGCTGGCGCCAGTGGTCTGGCTCGCGGGCCGTCGCGTTCGCGCTGAGACGCCGGGCGGCGCTGGATGAAGCGATCGCCAGTCCGCGCCCAGCTCAATGGCGGTTGGTCGGCTGCGGGCCGCAACCAGACGGGAACTACATGTGCGTCAGCGTGAACCAGCACCAACACCCAGGTCACACCCGGGCGCGAAACGCTGGCTGGCGCTACCGGTCATCTCGGAACTCCGCTTCGCGCGAGCCCGGTGCCCGATGACGGACCGCTGGCAGCAGGTGCCAGTCGCGTCGCGTCAGTCAACACGGCTTGGCATCAGTGTCCGGCCGCCGCAGCTTGATGCGCTGGCCCTGGATGCGCGGTCGACCTTGCGTACGCTGCTCGCCTACCCGTTTCAGCTCGTCCGCCTGGGCGCATACTGGAGTCGCATCGAAGCGGAGCCAGGGCAGCTGCGCTTTGACGAGCTGGACTGGTGGCAGATTGACCTGATCGAGCGCGCGGGCAAACAGATCATCCTCGGCGTCGGCGCCCTCAAGACGTTTGGCTACCCTGAGTGCTTCATACCGGCGCATCACTTGCGGTCGCCGTTGCGCGAAGGGGCCCTCGTTGATCCCGTCTCTCATCGGGATCTACTCTCCGCCGCCACGGCATTCGTGACACGCCTCGTCGAACGCTATCGGGACCACCCGTCAATTGTCGCGTGGCAAGTCGAGCACGAAGCCGTCGATCCGCTGGGCATGGAACACTCATGGCGCCTGGCTGCGGAGTTCGTCCAGCAAGAAGTGGCCGCGGTCAGAGCGGCTGATCCTACCAGTCCGATCATGCTGAACGGGTTCTTGCCGACGTCCTCGCTGGTGCGCTTGCAACAGTGGTGGCGTACGCGCGATCAGGGTGACTCCCTTGCGGTGGCACAGCGGCTCGCGGACACCATCGGCATTGACTTTTATCCGCGCCACGCGCTGGCATCGCTGGGTGCGTGGACGCTCTATCTCGATGGCAGCCGGCATCCCTGGCAACAGGGAAGGCGTCAGCGGTTGTTCGCGTGGGCAATCGCGCGCGGTAGGACGGTGATGATCTCTGAGGGCCAGGCCGAGCCCTGGGAAACCGTGACCTCGCCGCCCAATCCCGGCGCGCATGCAATGTATAGCTGTCTGCCGGAACACGTCATCGAGAACTACAATCAGTGCATGCGTTGGGCCGCGCCGGGCGACCCGCGACTTTCCGCGTATCTGTTCTGGGGTGCGGAGTACTGGGTGCTGCGCGCGCAAACCGGTGACACGCGCTACCTTCAGGCGTTTGCTCGCATCCTCGATCAGGCATGATCTCTCGCTCTGCCAGGCATTACGGGCCAGGCATCCGCTGGCACGCCGCGCCACTGTTCCCGATCATCTGGCAGCGTGTTATACTGCGCTAACTGGCCACAGATGACCACTCGGCGCCAGCCATCTCCATCCCATCTGGGAGCCGCATCATGCCTCAGATACCCCGTCCACTGGTGCTCGTCGTGATGGACGGGTACGGCATCAACCCACGCTCAGATGCCAACGCCGTCGCGCAGGCCAGCAAGCCGCATCTCGACCGCATCGCGCGCAATTGGCCGCACACACGCATCGCCACGTCCGGTCCGGCGGTGGGGCTGCCTGAGGGGCAGATGGGCAACTCCGAGGTCGGCCACCTGAATATCGGCGCCGGAAAGCGTGTGCTCCAGGAATTCACCCGCGTCTCCGCCGCCATCCACGATGGTTCGTTCTTCACCAATCCCGCACTATTGGCCGCGGTGGCGCGGGTGAAGCACAATGCCAGCCAGTTGCATCTCTGTGGCCTGATCGGCCCTGGCGGCGTACACGCGCACCAAACTCACCTGGAGGCCTGCCTGGAACTGGCGGCGGCTCACGAGTTGGAGCGCGTGTACATCCATGCCTTCACCGATGGGCGCGACACTTCGCCGACTGGCGCGGCTGGCTACATGCGCGAGCTGGTGGCACGTGCGGCGGCGATTGACCGCGGACACCCGGCGCAGGTGGCGACCATCGCGGGCCGCTATTATGCGATGGATCGCGACAACCGGTGGGACCGCATCGCGCGTGTGTATTGGGCGATGACGCGTGGCGAGGGCCACCCAGCCACTGATCCAGTTGCGGCGATCGGCGCATCCTACGAGCGCGAGGTCACCGATGAATTCATCGAACCTATCGTGTTGCAAAACGAGGAACATCCAGTGGCGCTGGTCAAGCCTGGCGACGCGGTTATCTACTTCAATTTCCGCTCGGATCGCGGCCGTGAACTGACCAAGGCGTTCGTACTTCCCGAATTGCCGCCACCGGCCACGGGCGCGTTCGACCGCGGCGCCCCAGTGGCCGATCTGCTCTTCGTGACCATGACGGAATACGAGGCGGGGCTGCCGGTCAAGGTGGCCTTCTCCGCCGACAACGTGACCCAGCCGCTGGCAAAGATTCTGGCGGACCACGGCCTGCGCCAGTTCCATATGGCGGAGACCGAGAAATACGCCCACGTCACCTTCTTCTTCAACGGCGGTCGCGAGGCGCCCTTCTCTGGCGAGGAGCGTCTGCTCGTTCCGTCACCCAAAGTGGCGACTTACGATCTGAAGCCGGAGATGAGCGCACCCGAGCTCACCGATGAGGCGGTACGACACATCCAGAGCGGTGCCTACGACGTACTGATTATGAATTACGCAAACGCCGATATGGTGGGACACACCGGCGTACTGGAGGCGACGATCAGGGCGGTTGAGGCGGTGGACGATGGCGTGGGGCGCGTGGTAGAAGCAACGTTGGCACAAGGTGGCGCGGTGCTCATCACCGCGGACCACGGCAACGCCGAGCAATTGGTCGAGTATGACACCGGCAAGCCACTCACCGCACATACCACCAATCCCGTGCCGTTCTATTTTGTCGTGCCGCAGTGGCCGGGCGCGCGCCTGCGCTCGGATGGCCTACTGGCCGACATCGCGCCCACCATGCTGCAACTCCTCGCGATTCCCAGGCCAGATGATATGACGGGACGCAGCTTGATTGTGGCACCGACCATGTGACCCAGCGGTGGACCGTCAGGTGGGAGCTCCCGTGGCAGGTGAGGCGGAAGAGGCGCACAGATGATGCGCGGTGGACAGCGGTACACGCTCTGTCGGCCGCCCGTTGCGGTTGCCTCGGGAGGCACGTGTGATGACCTATGGATTTGGGATGGCGAAGGTGCAACCAGTGCTGATATTGATCGACGGCGACACGGCTCGCGTGCGGCGCCTGACAAGTGCGCTGACGCTGGCCGACGTGGTGGTGATCGTCGCCACGTCGCCTTATGAGGCAGTCGAGCGCAGTCTTCGCGCGCAAGTACCGCCGCTTGCTGTGATCCTCGGGCAATTGCCGCCGGGCCAGGGAGCCAGCGATATGATGTTGACGCGGCTGTTTCAGCGTCTGGCGCAGCAGCGTGGCGGGCCCATGCCAGTAGTCACCCTCCCCGAGCTGGCGCGTGGGCCCGTGCCCCGGATACCGCCGGGACTGGTGGCGATCGCCAATCTGCCTTCGAGCGAAACCAGTGCGGTGCTGAGCGGGCTGCGTGTCCTGCTGCCCGAATTGCGGATGGATACTCATCCAGCGGAGCGTTCGCGGGTGCTGGACGTGCTCCCCGGCCTGGGATTAGAGCCACGCGTGGCGGTCAAATTGCGCTCGCGCAACTCACACTTTCGCCAGGTTTTGACCACCGCGCAGGCCATGGTCGGCGCTGAACGCTGGCCCACGATCATCACCGATGCTGGTCTCGGCCAGTACCGGTTGCCGCGCGACTTCCCGCCAGACGACGACGAGTACGCGATTCCCGCGGAATATCTCAGCTGTCTGAATCGGGCGATGGAACTGGTTGCGACGGGTGATCCGGCAGTGTATCTGCGGCGTTGGGGCGACGCGGCCTCGCAGGCCTCGCTGGACAAGCGCAACTCGTCGATGGTGACCCAGCAAGCTATCAAGCTATTGTCCGAGTCGCGGATCATCAGCCTGACGCTTAACGCCTATACGCGGGAACTGGACGAGATCCGTGGGGAGGAACTTCATCGCTGGGTGCAGTTGCCTGATGGTTGCTACTGGTTGGCCCACTATAGCAACCTGTACGCTTATGGCCGCGCCCGCCGGACGCAGCCTAACTGCCACGTCTGGCTGGGCTCGCTGGATGCGACATTACGCCTGGTGCATCTCCAGGAGAGTTGGAACGTGCGCGAAGTGGAGTGCGCCTGCCAGACACTCACTGGCCACTGCCTGTTTCAGTTGGAACCACGATAGAACGGGTGCCATCAGTGAGCGAGATCACCTATCGCACCGCCGCGCGGGACGATGTGGCTACGCTGGCGGCGCTGCGCTGGGCGATGCAAGTCGAACATGGACATGCCTCC
>DASYGC010000685.1:0-2541 GCA_036000225.1 Ktedonobacterales bacterium
CACGGCGGCGCTGCTGGCCGAGATCTATGAAGAGGCCGGCGTACCCCCTGGCGTCTTCAATCTGGTGGTCGGTCCCGGCTCCGCGGTCGGCAATGCCCTGGTGGACCACCCCGCCGTGCGCGCGCTCTCCTTCACCGGCTCGAATGCGGTGGGCAGCGCGCTCTATGCCCAGGCCGCCAGGCGCGGCGCCAAAGTGACCTGTGAGATGGGCGGTAAGAATCCCGTCATCGTGCTGCCCGACGCCAACCTGGAGAAGGCCGCCGCCGCCATCGCCTCGGGCGCCTTCGGCTCCACCGGCCAGCGCTGCACCGCCACCTCACGCGTGGTCGCCCACCCCGCCATCAAAGCCGAACTGGTGGAGCGCGTCGGCGCGCTGGCCGCCGCCATGAAGATCGGCCCAGGCCTGGACGAGACCACCGACCTGGGGCCCGCCGTGGATGATAAGCAACTGGCCACCGACCTCAGCTACATCGGCGTCGCGCGTGATGAGGGCGCGCGTCTGGTGCGCGGCGGCGGGCGGCCCGAGGGACTGGCCGGCTACTTCGTCGAGCCGGCGATCTTCGACGAGGTGGCGCCCGGCATGCGCATCTTCAAGGAAGAGGTCTTCGGCCCGGTGCTGGCCGTGGCCACCGCCGGCACGCTGGCCGAGGCGCTGGAGTTTGCCAACGGCGTCGAGTACGGCCTCGCCGCCTCGATCTTCACCCAGGACATCGACACCGCACTGCGCTTCGTCGAGGAGGCCGAAGTGGGCATGGTGCACATCAACGAGGCAACCATCGGCGGAGAGGCCCAGTTGCCCTTTGGCGGCACCAAGGGCACCGGCGTCGGCGAGCGCGAAATGTCGGAGGAGGGTCTCACCTTCTTCACCGAGATCAAAACGGTCTTCATCAACTACGGCCAGAGCGGCAAGCCCCTGTCCATGCGCTGATACGCCTCCTCTGAGGCTCGCGCGCCCCTCGTTGTCTCAGCCCGCGCAGGCGGGCTTCGTGGCGGCACGCCTCCAGCCGCGGATTCACCCGCTCGTACCCCGGCGGCACGCCTCCAGGCGCGGATTCACCCGCCCGTGCCCCGGCGGCACGCCTCCAGGCGCGGATTCACCCGCCCGTGCCTTGGAGACCGAAAGGAGTCACCATTGGACCCGCAACTGCTCTGGTACCTCGCGCTGAGCGTGGCGCTGCCCCCAGCGATCGCGCTCGTGCTGTGGGCGGCGCGCCAGCAGATGTGGCGCACCATCGGCCTGCTCTCGCTGCTGGCGCTCTCGCTGGGCCTGGGCAGCGTGCTGATCCTCACCATTGAATATCGCTCGCTGGGTATTGACCCTTCATATTTTTTTGGCAATCTTGGCGGCGCGAACGGACCGCCGCCTGATGCGACGCTCGCCCTCTACCAGACCTATGAACGCTGGCGCCAGATGATTTTGAGCGGCGCCCTTTCACTCGCGACCGCCGCGTGGATCATCGGCATGTACCACACGATCCAGGCACGGCGCTGGCGCTGGCTGGCCGCCATCGTGGTCAGCGCCTCACTCTCCGGCTTCACGTCCCAGTTTGCGTACAACCCCTGGTTCATCAGCATCTTCCCACCATTCGTCGGCCTGCTCGCTACGCATCCGTTCGCCAAAGTACTCACCGTCGCAGTGCTTCCCTATCTCTTGGCGGCCGTAACGGCGTTCTACAGCCTGGGTGTGCTGCGCCCGCGCGCCGCCACCCTTGACGCTGCCCAGGTCGCGCCCAACGCACCGCGCGCCCTCAGCCTGGCCGACGCGCTCAACGCGCCACCAGCGGGCGCACTGGCGGACGACGTAGTCTTCGAGGTGGAGGAGTTGCCAAGGAGGTAGCGAGGAGCGTATGCCGGTAGCGCACCATGCTGGTCGGTTACTCCAGCGGCGGGCGCAGCCCACGCTCCACCGCCACCTTGAGTGCCTCGGCTTTCTGGAGCATACCGCGCCGGTAGACGCCCATGAGTTCATCGAGATGGCGGCGTGCGGAATCGTCCAGTGCCCCCTCGCGCTGCCGCGCGAGCAGCGCACTCAACTCGCGCTGCTCGTCATCGCTCAGATGGAGGTCACACAGTGTCAGAATCTCATCATCAGACAGCGTGTCGATCGGCACTTTCACCGCCTCACTCCACCGCGCGGTCGGTGATCTCCAGCCCCGCATCAATGATGGCCAGCCCCTCGCGCAGTTGCGCCTCATTGATGCACAGCGGCGGGTTGACGAAGAAGCCGTTCCAGCGCACGAAGGTGTACAGCCCATGCTCGCGGAAATAGGCGTTAAGCGCGGGCATCGGGCCCAGTTCGTCGGCCTTGGGGTTGAAGGGCGTCATCGGCAAGCGCGTCTGCTGGTTCTTGACCAGTTCCACCATGCTGAACAACCCGATGGCGCGCACATCGCCCACCGACGGATGCCGCTCCTTGAGCCGGTTCAGTTCCGCCGCCAGCACCACGCCTAGTTTCTTCGCGTTCTCGATCAGGTGGTCTTCTTGGTAGACGTTGATGCAGGCGACCGCGGCCGCCAGGCCCACCGGATGCGAGTTGTAGGT
>DASYGC010000686.1:0-4373 GCA_036000225.1 Ktedonobacterales bacterium
GGAGTTGATCGAGATGGAGGAGCCCAAGCTGTGCTGTGGCAGCGCGGGAGTCTATAACCTGACGCATCCGGCAATGGCCGAGCGATTGGGGATGCGCAAGATACGGCATGTGCTGGCGACAGGGGCTCGCGCGGTCGTGACAGCAAACCCTGGCTGCCACTTGCAATTGCGTGCGGCACTCGCGGGTGGTGAGCATGACGTCGCGGTGCTGCAGATCGTGGATGTACTGGACGCCGCATACCGCGGCGTCGATCCAATCAAGGAGACGTGAAGAAATCGTCCATCGCATTCGTGCCCGGTTGGGTGGCGGGGTTGGTATTGTTCAGTTCACCAAGGCGCCAGCTATCCTCGATCGTGCGCAACAACGAGTAATGCGAATAGGGTTGTGATGACTGGTACATTGATTTGCCCAGCGGCGAGATGACCAGTGTCGCAACTCGGCCGCCACCGCTGGCCAGCCCACAGCACGCCGCGCTGTCGGAGCCTTCGTCCCAGGTGATGAAGAGCACACCATTGTGCTGGAACGCGGCTGAGGCCAGCACCGGTGGAACATTTTGCTGGAGCCACGCGTCGCTGTGGGCGATAGGATCGCCGCCGCAGGCATCGTGCCCATCATTGCAGAGATTTGGGGTGATCCAGACAAAGTCGGGCACTGACCCCGACATGAGCGCCTGCTGGAATCGCCCCACGTTATAGGGAAGATCGTGGGTTGCGCATCGATCATTTGAGCCATCACGGATATCGTCATAGTAGACAAATGGATTATGTCGCACTGCGTATAAATCAGTGTTGTCCAGGCCACACGGCTGCGGCATGCTCTCCATATACGCGGCCCAGGTGCGCCCGCTCGCTTCAATTTCGTCGGCGATGTTGGTCTGATTGCCTGAGACATGACAGACGCTGGCGTCCACCGAACAATCGGTGCCTTCGAAGTTGGCCGTGCCGCCTGAGGTGAGCGCGATATAGTTCGGCAAGGATGGATGGGTGATCGCGTAGGCGCGCAGCGCCACCCCGTATTGCGCCGCCAGGCTGTTGATGTATGGCGCGGCGGCATTGCCCAGAATCGCGTCAGCTCCTTCGTTCTCCAACACGATGACGAATACATGGGAGAAGGGGGGTAGCGTCGTCGCGCTAGCAGTCGGGGCGGGACTGGCGGGATCGGAGACGCCAACACTCCCGATTGTGCAGGCGGCCAGGAGCATGGCGCATGCCAGCGAGATACCAAGCACACCGTTGCGGCGCAACACACCTGACTTACAGAGCATAGCAGCCTCACTGAATATTCATGCGCGCAGCCCATGTGCGCGCACACGCAGTGTACAGGGAAGCTGACGGCAGAGCAAGGCCCTTGCGAGCACCGTCATGAGACCTGGTGCGGTGTTCAGAAAAGTTCGGCCATTTGGGGCGGATCCGGTGTGGGAAGCGATCAGTTGGCGGGTGGATTCTGACGCCGCATCACCTCGCGCAGGTCGGCACGCAGTTCATCGTAGCGCGCGAGACGTGCCTGCAACGTGGCATGCATATCTTGTAGACCAGTCAGCTTCTCCTCAACCAGGCGCAACTGGCGGCGTACCAGGGCCTCCGCGTCATCCAATCGAACAAGCCGGACTTCGGGATCAGGTTCACGTTGATAAGCAGCGCGTACCTGCTCGCGCTCTTCGTCAACCTGGACGAATTCACGTATCTCCGCCAGCTCGATCCCCAGCAAATCTTTCAGCCGCTTGATGCGTTCGAGACGTTGGATGTCTGAGGGGGTATAGAGGCGATAGCCACCCTCGGTGCGGGTCGGGGGATCGAGCAGACCAAACTCCTCATAGTAGCGCAAAGTGCGCTTGGTAAGCCCAGTGAGCGTGGCAACCTGCTCGATGCGTACCAGACGCTCGCCAGGTGATGTGCCCGCCCCCTTCTGGCTGGGCGGAGATGATTGTGCGGGTGGCATGGTACATCCTCCTGATCACCGGTGATGCGGCGCTGCCGGATTCGTGATGACAGCATGCCACGACATGGCTGGTCCACGAATTGACTCACCGGTGTGCAGATACAACGTACGACACATTGCCGAGAACGTCAATGTTTGTTCGTTGAAGATCGTGAGCGGACATGGGGAAAGCGGATAAGAGGCACGCGACTCGCGCGACTTAAATGGTTGAGTCCCGGTGATAGAATGTCAATGGCGAGGGCCGCGACAGGCGGAGTGGCGCGTGCGGGAGGATAGGTCGATGGCAGAGCCGGAGCAAGCTCCTTTCCTCTCACTCGTTATTCCCGCCTACAACGAGGCCAGTCGCCTGCCGCAGACGCTCATCCAGGCGCAAGCGTATCTCGAGCGCCAATCATTCGCCACGGAAGTCCTCGTGATTGACGACGGCAGTACTGATGGCACAGCCGCCATCGTGCGCGAACGAGCTGTTGATTGGCCCGCGCTGCGATTGATCGCCACAGCGCACCGGGGAAAGGGCCACGCCGTCCGTGTTGGGTTACTCGCCTCGTGCGCGCGTTACGTCTTTCTCTGCGATGCTGATCTCTCTATGCCGATCACCGAGCTCGATCGGTTTACGGACACGCGGTTGGGTGAGTTCGATGTGGCGATCGCCTCACGCGAGGCTCCCGGTGCGCGACGCTACAACGAACCATTCTATCGCCATCTCATGGGCCGCGTGTTCAATGCGTTTGTGCGCTGGATGGTGCTGCCGGGGGTGCAGGATTCGCAATGTGGCTTCAAATGCCTTCGGGGATCGCTCGCGCGGGAGTTGGCGGGGGTGCAAACCATCGATGGATGGGGCTTTGATGTGGAACTATTGACCGTCGCACGGCAGTGGGGCTTTCGCATCGTCGAGGTACCTATTCCGTGGCACCATGTGCGCAGCAGCCGCATTCGCCCGGTGCGCGATACCTGGCGCATGGTGCGCGAGGTCATGGTCGTCAGGCGCAACCTGCGCCGTGGCGTTTATGCGCGGCCGGCACTGCCCGAAGTGCCGGAACCGCAAGTTGCCGAGCAATTGTGAGTTGGCGGCGCGCCTCGGTGTCGCTGCGGCTGTGCCGTCCCGCGGGCGTACGCTACGGGGATTGTCGTGCGATGCCAACCGCAAACTCAATGCGGAAAACCTCGTGAGGTTCGACATCACGTAGCCGGGCCATGATGATGAAGAAAGACGTCCAACTACGTGGGCGCTGTGGCCGCGTAGAAATGAGCCAGCCGCGTCGGTTCAGGCAGGCGATAGGCATTGCGATGACACGCTTCAACATAGGATACCGCCGTCTCAAGTCTGATACGATGCCCGATCGAAATATAGATCGGCTTCGCATGGCGTCGCGTGCGCAGTGCCATCCCCACAACTTCACCGCGGTCGCGCAGCAGCGCGCGAGCGCCGACCTCGTCAGGGAGCGGGTCATGCGCTCCGCGCAGAATTGACTTGGCGCACCCGATGGCAGGCAGATCGAGCAGCACGCCCAGATGCGCGGCGAGCCCCAGGCGGCGGGGGTGGGCGATTCCCTGGCCGTCGATCATGAGCACGTCGGGAACCTGGGCCAGCTGGGCCAGCGCGCCCATGATGAGCGGAATCTCACGGAACGAGAGCAGGCCAGGAATGTATGGCATGCGCAGCGGCTCTTGAAAGCGGCTGACCTCCAGCTCGGCGAGCTCCGGATAGCTCAACACGACCACCGCGGCGCGGCCCATACCGGTCTCGCGGTTCGTCGAACAATCAACGCCAGCGACGTACTGAACCGCTGCCAGAGAGTCTACACGTGTGACACGCTGCGCCAGCTCACGTTGCAGGCGAATCGCCTCCCTTGGAGCGAGATCCCAGGGATGAAGGGGTGGAGGCAACCGCATCGTTTCGCCAGCCTCTCTACGCAATGTGCTTTGTCAGTGTTGCGGCGATGGATAGGGGTGTCGAACAGTCAAGTTGCCTCCTGAGATACAATAGGGCACAATGAGGACCGGATGCGCGCTTCCAGTCGCATAGCTAATCGCCGGAGGGAAAGATGAACCAGGGTGAGAGGCGGCCGGGTGACCTACCAGACGAACCGGCCGGGTCTAGAGCCCGTGCGGATGCTGGAGCGCCATTTGGTGCCCCGATTCGCTCCGGTCGCGCGAACGGCGGAGTCAGCGCGGGTGGTCCAGGCGCGGCCAACCAGGATGACAAGACGCAGGCGCTGCCACCGCGACTGGTGCCGCGACCCCGCGTACGTCCCTCGAAGTGGGTGGTTGCGGGACTGGTGGCGCTCGCCGCGCTGGTCATTGGTGTGCCTATTCTGATCTACGCGCTGCCTGGCAGCGGCAACGGCAATTCCACTGCCCCGGCGCCAGTGACGTGCGCGGAGCAGAATACACCATGTGGCATCGCGCAATTGTATCTGGCGGCCTACACCGC
>DASYGC010000687.1:0-6042 GCA_036000225.1 Ktedonobacterales bacterium
TGAGCTGCACCACTGGCGTGCCCAGTTGGTCGGCGATGAGATAGTGCCAGGCGGTGTCGTGGATGGCGATGCTCTGCCCGGCAAAGCTGAAGTAATCGGTGGTGGTGGTGCTGCCGCTGGAGTCATACTCGACCAACGGACCGACGTAGACGCTGGTGGTCAGCACCCCGCTGCTGGTGGTCTGCCGCGCCACCCGCTGGCCCGACCCGTCGTAGAGTTCGTTGGCGCTGGCCGTGGCGCCTGTCGGCTTGTTGGCCCAGACCGCGAGCCGGCCCTCGGTGTCAAAGGTGTAGGGGGCCCCCGTCGGGCTGGGACCCGAACAGCCGCCGAGGCTCAGGTCGCGACAGCGGATGTTGCCCGCTGGGGATCGCGGCCGTGCAATGTTCGGTTGTTAATCACTCGCTTCGCGCAATGGCGAGGAGGTTGGTGCCGATTGCCTCACGCCAGGCGCCTAGGGGCCCCACTCAATGGTCTCAGGCCGCTTCCCGGTCTCGAAGTACCGGCGCAGCGCTTCCCATGCATCGCCGGCCGAGATCGTGCATTCGGTATCGACCTCGCTTTGGCTTCCGAACTGCCTATACGTGAACCGCTCAGCTTGATCCTGTTCGAGCGCTCCCCTCTTGCGGGCAACATATCCCGGTCCTCTTGGCTGGTACAAGAACCCCGCATAACTCTGTTCACCCCCTACAACGACCCCCATGGTGCTCTCACCATCGAGAGACAACCATACGAGTGTAGGAGAGCCATGCGTTGCGCGCGTGGCTCACCGCTCGCTGCACTGCCAGCTCGACGTCCTCGAAGGACTGGACACTTTGCTCGATCACGTCTTCGCAAAGCAATGTCCACGACATACTGTACGCCCCCGCTGCTATTGTGGACGAGGACTAGCATCTGACACCCGCCGAGATCCGCGCGCTCAAGGCGGAGATCGAAGGCCAGCGCACCGCACCGGCGCCGTTCGATATCGCGCTGGGCGGCGGCGCGCGCCACCTGGTGGATGGAATAGTCAGCCCCGCGATCGGCGATCTGGACGCCATGTGCGCGCGCATCGCGGGCGGGCCGGTGCGCATCTGACGGCATGTGAACCCACGCGTGGGAATCGCTCAGTGCGGCGCGTGTGCCGAGTAGCGTGTCAGCGTGGTCTCGATCTGCCCAAGATGCGTGGCATCGTGCTCGACCCAGTGCGTGAGCCACTCGTCTGCGGTCAGCACGCCAATTTCAGGGTGGTAGCCCGCGCGCGCCCAATCGGACTCGCGCAAGAGCGCGATGATTCCCAGGCTGGCGGCTCGCTGCACGCTGAAGTCGGCCAGCAGTTCCCGCAACGCATCGCGGCTGGTGTTGCGGCTGACATACCACACGTGCTCATCATGCGGGGTCAGCCGCGGTCGATCTTCTTTGATCAAGCGCTCGAGACGCAGCCGCATGACAAACATTTCATCGTCGACCAGATGGGCCAGAATCTCACGCACACTCCAATCCTCTGGTGTGGGGCGAGCGTCAAGCGCAGCGTCGGTGGCGCCTTCCACCAGGCGTAGCAGCGTGGCATGGGTGGTTGCCAGGATTTGTACCAGCTCGGCGCGATGCGTGTTCATGTGGGAATCCCTCACTTTTCGAGCGCTGCCAGGGTGAGGCAAATCGAGTCATCGCGGTTCGCGGCCATGCTTGCCAACCTCCCGCCTACTCGCGCACGCGCAGGTGCAGTTCGCGCAACTGGTCTTCGGCCACCGGCGAGGGCGCGCCCATCAGGGGATCGCGCCCGTTCTGCATCTTGGGAAAGGCGATCACGTCGCGAATGGTCTCGCCGCCCGCCAGCAACATCACCAGCCGATCGATGCCCAGGGCGATGCCACCGTGGGGTGGCGCGCCATACTCGAAGGCTTCGAGTATGTGGCCGAACTGCTCGGCGATCTGCTCGTCGGTGAGGCCGAGCAGTTGGAAGACGCGCCGCTGCAAAGGGGCCACGTTGATGCGGATGCTGCCGCCGCCGATCTCGTAGCCGTTGCAGACGACATCGTACTGGCGCGCCTTCACGGCCAGCGGATCGCGTTCGAGTAGCTCCTCCTGCCCTGGCTGCATGCCCGAGAAGGGGTTATGCGTGGCATGGTAGCGGCGGTGACCGTTCTCTTCGATCACTTCGAGCAGCGGGAAGTCCACCACCCAGCACAGTGCCAGCACGTCGGGATCGATCAGCTTCAGCTGCTCGCCCATGCGCACGCGCAGGCGCGCGAGCACGTCATCACAGACTTTGGCATCGTCGGCCACGAACAGCAGCAGATCGCCCTCCTGGCCGCCCAGGTGCGCGATGATGCGTTGCAGCTCGTCAGGACTCAGGAAGCGCGTGAGCGGAGAACGCGGCCCCTCGGGCAGCAGCGCAAGCGTCACCAGGCCCTTCGCGCCCAGGCTCCTGGCCCATTCGGTCAGGGCATCCAACTCCTTGCGCGTGGAGTGCGCCAGCCCCGGCACGCGCAGCCCTTTGACCAGTCCACCGCGTTCCAGCGTCTCGTGGAACACCTTGAACGTGCCCAGGCGCGCCAGCTCGCCCAGCGGCACCAGCGGCAGATCGAAGCGCAGATCGGGGTGGTCGGTGCCGAAGCGCTCCATGCACTCAGCGTAGGTGAGGTGCGGGAAGGGCGTCCGCTGGATACGCTTACCGGTGGTGTGGGCGATCAATTCAGTCAGCAGCCGCTCGATCAACCCCATCACGTCGGGTTCGGCGACAAACGCCATCTCCAGGTCGAGCTGGGTGAACTCCGGCTGGCGGTCCGAGCGCAGGTCTTCGTCGCGAAAGCACCGCGCGATCTGGAAGTAGCGATCTAGGCCGGCCACCATCAACAACTGCTTAAACTGCTGCGGCGCCTGGGGCAACGCATAGAATTCGCCAGCGTACAAGCGGCTGGGCACCAGGTAGTCGCGCGCGCCCTCGGGCGTGCTCTTGGTCAGGATCGGCGTCTCGATCTCGATGAAGTCGCGCGCGTCGAGAAAGTCACGGATGAATTTGACGGCGCGATGGCGCAGTTCGATGCTCTGGCGCAGGCTGTCGCGGCGCAGATCGAGGTAGCGGTAGTGCAGGCGCAGCGCCTCGTCGGCTGTCACATGGTCGGCGATGGGGAATGGCGTGGTCTTCGCCGCGTTCAGCAGCGTGGCGCGGCGCGCCTCCACCTCGATCGCGCCGGTGGCCATGGAGGGGTTCTCTTTGCCCGGCAGCCGGCGCACCACCATGCCTTCGATGCGCAACACGTATTCCAGGCGGGCTTCGGTGGCCAGCGCGTGCGCCGCAGCTGTCTCGGGGGATCGCTCGGGATCGAAGACGACCTGCGTCAGCCCATAGCGGTCGCGCAGATCAATGAAGATCAGTTTGCCATAGTCGCGCCGATGGCCCACCCAGCCCGTCAGCACGACCTCGCGCCCCTCATCGGCGAGGGTCAGATCGCCGCAGGTGGCCGTGCGCAACGCGGTGCTCAGTGGATGGGCGGGCGGCGTGCCGGTTGATGAGCTAGCGGCAGCCGATGATGTTGACGACTTGCGGGGGCGCGAACTCACGGTGATCTCTCCTCTTGGCGGGTGGTCAGATTCAGTGGATGGTATGGCGGGTGTGCCAGCGGTTTGACCCCATTGGTGCGAAGCAATGGCGGGGTATACGCCGTGGCGGAGTGGGTGCGTTCCGCCTCACGCCGGCAGGGTCACCTCGACCAGCTGGCCGCCGCTCCAGGCGTACAGGCGCGAGCCGTCGGCGGAAACGGTGACGCTCTGGAGGGGTTGCAGCAACGGCCCGTACACATACTGGCGGTCGAGTGCCAGTGAGTCGCCCGCCACGGCGAAGCGTACCACACGCGGGAGGGTGCTATCGCCGATGAGCAGCGTGCCACCGACGATGCGGTCGGCGGTGAGACTGCTGAAGCCGCCAAACTGCGTCTGACCAGCGGTCACCGGCAGTGGCGTCGCGGTGGGTGCGGCGGTGAGTGTGGGACTCGCCGGGGTTGTGGCGGCGGGAGTGCCACTGCCGCTGAGCGAGGCGGTGGCCTGAGCGGTGGTTGGGGTGGGGTCAGGCGGCGCGGCGGTTGGGGTGGGAGGCGGTGTCGGCACCGGGGTGGAGGTCTGATACGTCTGGGGGTCGGCCGGCTGAATCGGCGCCACGAGGGTGATGGAGACCGCCGCCAGCTGGCCGGCGCCACTCCAGCTCAGCACGCTGCCATCCAGCAACAGCGCGAAGGGGGTGCCCGAAGCCGCCACCACCAGCGCCGCGATGCCGTTGCCGCGGGCGATGCTGACCTGCTGGGCCAGTTTGGCAGGAGTCGCACCACCCGTGGTGAAATGCCAGATGCCACCGCCGTCCTGCGTGTTGGCGCCCGCGTAGGCAACATAGACATCGCCGCCGTGCACCGCCAGGGTTTGCGGGTTGTGCGTGCCATCGGCGGGCAGCGTGACCACCGCGGACGGTTTGCCACTGCCCGTCGCGCTCAGCACCTGCCACCCCCCAGACACCTGCGCCAGCGCATAGAGCGTGGCGCCATCGCTGGCCAGCGCCTTCACGCCCTGTGCCACCACCGGGCTGGCGCCACAGGTGGCGGCGCCGCTGGACACCGTGAGCTGGTAGACCGCGCCGCCGCCAGTCAGGGCGTACAGCGTGACGGGCGGCGCCGTGGCGCCTGAAGCGGCGGTTGCCGCGCCCACGGCGATCAGGGCGCTGGGGGCGCTGGCCAGGGTTGCCGAGCAACTCACCGTGAACGACGCGACCGCACTGGCAGGCAACGCCTCGATCATCCCCTGCTGGTTGTAGGAGGTCAGGGCCGAGCGCACCGCCGGCGTCACATCGTTGGTCAGCGCCTGCTGGATCCGCGCGCGCCCGGTGCCATCCAGCGGCAGAGTCGCCAGGTCCCGCTGCAAGCGTTGGCGCGCGGCGGCCAGGCTGGCCAACGCGTTGGTGGGATTCTGGTTCGTGGCCGCCTGCGCGGCCGCCTGCGCGGACGCCACATCGCGCTGCACCTGCAGACTGGTAGCGCGCTGCACCGAATAGGGTCCGGCGAGCACATCCCAGATGCCGGCGCTCAGCACCAGCAGCGCGGCCACCGCTAGCAGGCGCAGCGCCACCACTGGCCAGGTGGCACGGCGATGCTTCAGGCTGGAGCTGGCGAGCTGGGCCGCGGGAGCGCTCGGCAGCCCCGTGCCATCCGGCCCCACCTCCGCGTAGCCGGCCGCGCCCACCGCCGCCGCGATGCCATTCTCGCCGCCACCCAGTCGTGGCAGCGGCAAGGTGGTGACCATCGAGGCGTCTTCGGACTCGCGCGTGACGGCGACAACCGGGGGCAGGGTCAACTCGTCGGTCACCGGCGGCACTTCAAGTAGCCGCACCACGACGGCGGTGATGTTGTCAGGGCCACCGTTGTCATTGGCCATGTCGATCAGATGGCGCGCGCTTTCGCCGGGTTCGTGTTCCAGGATCACGCGCTGTATCTCGGCTTCCGCAACGTAGCCATGCAGACCGTCGCTGCACAACACCACCCGGTCGTCGTCGCGCATGGTCTCGATGAATAGATCGGCGGTCACATCGGGCTGGGTGCCCAGGCTGCGGGTGATCACGTTGCGATGCGAATGGGTGCGCGCCTGATCTTCGGTCAGCACGCCGGCGCGCACCTGCTCGGCCACCCATGAGTGGTCGCGCGTCACCTGGCGCATGGCGCCATTGCGCAGCAGATAGGCGCGACTGTCGCCAATGTTCGCGAAGAAGGCACGCCCGCCGACCAGCGTGAGCAGCACGCACGTGGTGCCCATGCCGCTGTGGGCCAGGTGCTCGCGTGCGTGATTGTAGATCGCGGCGTTGGCCGATTGGATCGAGCGGGCCAGCGCAGTAATGACGTCCTCGTCCGAGTCCTGATAGTACTGCTCGCGGATCGTCTGGACACCGATTTCGGAGGCGATCTCGCCCGCGGCATGGCCACCCATGCCATCGCAGACGACAAACAGCGCGCCGCGCCGCTCGAAGAGCTCAGGATCGTCCGGCACAAAGTGGATGACGTTGTCCTGGTTCCGTTCGCGCCGGCGACC
>DASYGC010000688.1:0-5605 GCA_036000225.1 Ktedonobacterales bacterium
AGCAGGTAATCGCGCGCGGCGCCGAGCTGGTCGGAAGTCAACTCCACAGTTTCGAAGCTTTCGGTGTCCATGAAGTAATAGTGATCGCCGTCATTGTACTGGTATTGCACCGTGCGGTGATCCAGATAGGCCCGCTGGAACCGTTCGCCCGCGTCGAAGGTGCGTTCGAAGATGGAGCCGGAGCGCAGATTGCGCAACTTAATGCGAACGATGGCGCCACCGCGGCCCATCTTGACGTGCTGCCATTCGATGATGGTGAACAATTGACCATCCAACTCGATGGAGACACCCTTCTTGAGGTCGCCGGTCGAGATCATACTTGCCTCCGTGAGGCCCGCGGCGCGGGCGAAATGCGATGCGATGTCAACGGTCATGCCGTCTGATACCGCACGAAAAGGTCCAGGAGCGCACCAAGAAGCCCGGCCGCACACCACTGGTGATGTCGGACGGCAGCCGAGCCCCGCCCCCATCATACCACGCGCGCGCTGGCGCATGTTGCCTGTCAGGCACCCGAGTGGGGCACTACCAACTGCTTGGAGGCACGGCTCAGCACACGTGCCCCATCAGCGATGACCAGCACCGTATCTTCGATGCGCACGCCGCCCCAGCCCGTCACATAGACCCCCGGCTCGACCGTCACCACCATGCCAGCCGCCAGCACGTACTCGGCGCTCAATCTGCCCAGCCGTGGATCCTCGTGAATTTCCAATCCCAGGCCGTGCCCCGTGCCGTGCACATACTGCTCGCCGCGTCCGGCGGCCTCCAGCGCACCGCGCGCCAGCGCGTCAGCCTCCTGGCCGTTCAGGCCCGGGCGCAGCCCTTCCTCGCACAGACGTTGCGCGCGCAGCACCGCGTCATGGGCCGCGCGCACAGCGGTGGGCGCTTCACCCAGGCACACGGTACGCGTCATGTCGGAGCAGTAGCCCGCGTACCGCGCGCCCATGTCAATCGTGATGGTTTCGCCCAGCGCGAGCGCGCGATCGCTCGGCACCGCATGCGGCAGCGCGCCATTGGGGCCGCTGGCGACGATCGGGTCGAAGGCCATGTCCTCCGCGCCGTGCGCGCGCATCTGTCGCGCGATCTCAACGGCGACGTCGCGCTCCGTGAGGCCTGGGCGGAGATACCCGAGCAGGGCCTCGAAGACCTCATCGGTGATGCGCACCGCGCGCTCGATGGCCGCGATCTCCTCGGTATCCTTGACCACCCGCTGCGCTTCCACCACCCCACGCGTCGGCACCAGTTCGGGTGGAATACCCTTCTGCCGCGTGGCGGCCTCCAGGTCGTCGCGCTGCGCCACGGTCAGGTGGGTCGCCTCGATTCCCAGCCGCCGGCAGCCCCACTCCCGGATCAGCTCGGCCGCGAGGGGGGCCAATGGTGCCTGGCGGACGGCGACCCGCAGATCGGGACACTCGCGCGCGGCCTGTTCGGTGTAGCGCCCATCGGTGATGAGCACGACATCGGTCGTCCCGATCAGCAGGGTCCCGGCGGAATCGAGGCCCCCATCGCGTCCCGTGTAGCCGCTCAGATAGCGGCGATTCTCGGGGTTGGTGACCAGCAGGGCATCCAGCCCCGCGGCTTCGAGTGTCCCGCGCAGTCGTTCGAGGCGTTGTGCCACGCTCATGGTGTTTACTCTTTCGTCAGCGTTTGGTCGTCTTCAACGGTGAGGAGCGCATCGAGGGCGTAGAGATAGCCACGCCAGCCAAGGCCGGTGACCTGCCCACGGCAGATCGCGGCCACGACCGAGTGGTGGCGGAAGCTCTCGCGCGCATAGATATTGGACAGGTGCACCTCGACGACTGGCAACCCCGTGGCGGCGAGTGCGTCGCGCAGGGCGAGGCTGTAGTGCGTGAGCGCACCGGGGTTGATGATAATGCCCTGAGCTCGTGCGGACTCCGCCTGCAACTGGTCAATGAGCGCGCCCTCGTGGTTCGACTGAAAGCAGAGCACGTCGCATCCCCGCTCCGCGCCCCGCTCCCGCAAGCGCTGGTTGACCTGCGCCAGGGTGGTGCGTCCGTAGATCTCCGGTTCGCGCGTGCCGAGCGTATTGAGATTCGGACCGTGCAACACCAGCACGCGAGGCGGCGGAGTGCTCGCTGTGTCCTTGCCAGCCATCGTTTACTCCTCTTCTTCCGTATCCGGCGCCACACGCGCCCCGAGCTCGACGAGCACGGCGCGCACCACTTCGTCCGGCACATCCTCCACCGCGGTGGCGCTGCCCAGAGCGGTCGCCACAATCCAGCGTACCCGGCCCCCGCGCACTTTCTTGTCCCAGAGCGCCGCGCGCATGAGCCGGGTCGCTGGAATCGGCGGCAGCCGCCCTGGCAATCCAAAGGCGGCGAGCAGCGCATCCTGGCGCGCGACCACCGCGGGCGGCGTGAGGCCGAGCCGCTGCCCGACGCGCGCCGCGACCGCCATGCCGACCGCGACCGCCTCGCCATGGAGCCACTGACCGTAGCCCGTGACGGTCTCCAACGCGTGTCCGATGGTATGGCCATAGTTGAGCAGTTGCCGCCTCCCATTCTCGCGTTCGAGCTCGTCGCCCTGTACGACGCCGAGCTTGAGTGCCACGGAACCCGCCACGGCCGCGGTCAGTGCGGTAGGATCGCGCGCAAGCAGCGCCACCACGTCGGTCTCCAGCGCCGCGAAATAGGGAGCGTCCAGCACCACGCCATGTTTGATCGCCTCTGCCAGCCCCTCGATGTAGGTGCGAGCGGGCAGCGTCAGCAGCGTCGCCGGATCGGCCAACACCAGTGCCGGTTGGTGAAAGGCGCCGAGCAGGTTCTTGCCGCGCGGATGATCGATGCCAACCTTGCCGCCGATCGAGGCATCAACCTGGGCCAACAGCGACGTGGGCACCTGGACCAACGGCACCCCACGCAGATAGGTGGCGGCCGCGAAGCCCGCCAGATCGCCGACCACCCCGCCCCCCAGCGCCAGCACCGCCTCGCGGCGCTCGGCACGCCGCTCAGCCAGCCAGTCATACAGCCGGTCCAATTGCGCGCGGTTCTTGTGGGCCTCACCAGCGGGCATCGTCCACAGCTCAGGCTCAAAGCCCGCACGCCGCAGCCCAGCCAGCACGCCAGGTCCGAATAGCGCGCCAACGGTGGCATCACTGACGATGTGCAGTCTTGGAGGGAAGTCCAGCGCGTGGAGGCGGTCGCCCAGCGTGGCCAGCCCTCCCCAGGCGACGACCGCGTCGTAGTCCACGCCCGCCGGGTGTGTGGCACGCAGCACGCGGGTGGGCGTGGCGCATCCGTCCACCAAGCCGCAGGAGATGATGCCGGCCGCCACACGCCTCGCGATGGCATCCTCGCTCAGTTCGCCGGCGACCACGGTATCATCGGCTTCTTCGTAGAAGCGCGTGCGCTCGACACGCAGCGCCTCCAGCCGTCGCAGCGGGTCCGCGCCAGCCAACAGGGGACGCACCGGAGTTGCGGTGCCGTTCCGCGCCGGCGTGGTTTCCAGACGCGCCAGCGCGACCCGCGGCTCGACGTCCAGCCATACGCGCCAGCCACTCGCCCGCAGCAGCGCGCGATTGGCTTCCGCGCAGACCGTACCGCCGCCCGTCGCGACCACCACCAGCTCCTGGTGCGCGGCCTCGGCCAGCGCGCTGGTTTCCAGCGTGCGGAAGTGCGCCTCACCCTGTTCCGCGAACAGGCGCGCCACGGAAGCGCCGGCCCGCTCCTCCACGAGCGCATCGAGATCGAGGAATGACCAGCCGAGCAGGCCGGCGACACGACGACCGATGGTCGTCTTGCCGCAGCCGGGCAACCCGATCAGAAACAGGCGGTTGACGGGATGTGATGTCATGCCTGGATTTTAGCATCGAGGCCCCGTCAGGACAACGCCCACCGCGATCTGGCGCGTAGCGGGACGTGGTTGGCGGCGCGATGGTGTGCGTTTCCTGCTACTCACAAGGCGTATGCTCGTAGATAGCAGTGAAGGCGTGGCCATGGATCGCCGCCTTTGGAATCTGGCGCGAGCGCCGCGAGCGCCCGCCATCACAGAGAGCGTGGATTTATGCATCCGGTATTCGCATCATTGGCATTGAGTTTCGCCCTTCCGCCGCCGCTGAATAACCTCCCCTCTGATCCAGTGAGCATCGTGGGCTGGATTGCCGCCGCGCTGATCGCTGGGTGGCTGGCGGGGCTGCTGGTGCGCGGGCACGGCTTCGGGTGCCTGGGCGACATCGTCCTGGGCTTGATCGGATCGGTGGTGGGGGTCTTCATCCTTGGGCTGCTGCCGATCACGCTGCCGAATACGGAGGGATTCATCGGCACCGTTGTGGTGGCGTTCCTGGGCGCGCTGCTGTTGGCCGCTGTCGGTCGCCTGATTGGCGGGAGCGGACGCCGCCGCCCGCGCACCGTGGTGGTCCACCATCGAGCGCCCGAATGGCCGGGACGCTTCGAGCGGTGATCGCCGCCGTGACCGCTTGGCCGGCTCACGCGCGTGGGGTGCTGTCGGACGTCGGCGCGGGATCGTCTATCGCCTCGCGAGACATCCCCATATCGCGCAGTGGGCGCAGTTGCACGCTCAGCAGCAGGATGCCAATGGCGATGAACCAGACCGATAGGCCTAAGAACGCGAGAGCACTGGTGGGCGTCTCGGGCTGGGTCGGGGCAAACAATGCGAACAACGCACTCACCCCCAGCAGCCCCGCGGTCGCCAGGCCCACATAGGCCAGCCAGCCGGGCAGGCGACCGCTCGCCGAGCCACGCAGACTGGCAAGCGCCAGAAAGGTCGTGATGAGTCCGCCGCCAACCACACTGGCGAGGATCGTCTCACCCCCAAAAAGCAGCCCATAAGTATGCAGAGTTGCTGCCTGGTTGGTGGGTTGACTGACATATTGCCGGGCCAGCAGGGGAGTTGCGAGCGTGGTCAGCCCAATCTGTACGATAAAAGCGGCAAAACCCAGGCGCCCGGCCCACAGAGCGCGCGTGGCCAGCGGCCCGTCGTCAGGCCAGAGCAGACGGCCGAGCGCTCCCGGAACCGCCAGCGCCAGCACGAACGTCGTCGCCTCCACGGCACGAAACCCCGCATCTATGGCCGCGTGCCTGCTGGCCCAGACCAGGTATGGACCGAACTGCTGGTGCTGGCTAATCGGAACCGTGGCGGCCAGGAAACCAGTTGGCGCCAGCACCAGCCCCTGATAGAGCGTGACGCCCAGCAGAAAGACGATGCCGGCGAGCAGCGCGAATGCGCCACCCCGCCGCAACGGCGCCATTGACATGAAAACGGCCTCCATAGCTGATACACACCCGCGCACGGCGAGCGCCGAAACCTCCGCGCCGGTGGATTGGTGCGTGCGGACAGTATGGACGTGGCTACCATCATGCGAAGGCGTTGGAGTTGGCGCGGGCGATTGACCGCGCCCATAGTGTAGCCGATGTCACGCTCGCCCGCAACGCTCACGAACGACGGACCCACGCTCAAACACCACAGCCACCGGGATTGATCGTCAAGGATCTCCAAGGATTTCCAAACGCGCCGGCTTAACTGTTCTGGCACGTCCTGTGCTGGGATACTTGAGTAGCGCTGTTCCTTGCTCCCCCGGCCTCATTTCTTCCCAGCCGGCCTTGCCCAGGTGCACCCCCGCCTCTCAGCG
>DASYGC010000689.1:0-1781 GCA_036000225.1 Ktedonobacterales bacterium
TGGCAGGGTGCACGCGCTTGCGGCGGTGTCCGCTCCTTGCCTACCGAGCAGCGTCGCGACCATCGCGCGGGCGGTGGCGCCGTCGCGCGCGAGCAAGACGCGCGGCGTGGCTGGCTCATGGTTGTGGGTGCGGGTGTAGCCCACCACCTCCCCATCATAGATGTAGACACTGGCGCGCACGGCGGGATTGGGGCTGAGCCAGTCGAGCAGGTCGGGTCCAGGTGCGAGCGCCAGATCGACGGCGCCCTCCTCGTGGCGCCACAGCGCCTGGAGCGCGGGCACGTCCGCGTCGGTGGGGCCGCGTAGGTCCAGCGCCAGACTGTCGTAGGACGCGTCGCGTGCGACGACTACCCGGGCGGTGCCAAAGGCGTGCGTCTGATAGCCGAAGCGGGGATAGTAGCTGGGATGGCCGAGCAGAATGCTCACGCTGTGCCCTTTGGCCAGGGCGATGCGGTGCCCTTCGGCGATCAGCTGGCCACCGATGCCGCGCCGCTGCTCGGCGGGATCGACCGCCAGCGGGGCGAGGATAACGGCGGCGATGGTCTGATCGAGCAGACGCATCGAGTAGGGCGAGAAGAGCGCATGACCGGCCACGCGTCCGCCGATCTCGGCCACCAGCGCCAGCTCGGGGTCGAATGCGCGGCGCTGGCGCAGCAACGCGACGATGGTCGCTTCGTGCGCGCGATCGCCGAAGGCGCGGGCATGCAGCCGGCCAATGGCGGCGTAGTCGGCGACGCGTTCGGGGCGGATGATCATCGTGTGATACCTCTCAGCGCAACACGGTGAAGCCCGCTTGCGCAAAGTGGTGATCGGCTGTCAGTACTTCGCTGATGTTGAGCTGGCGCATCAGGACGATGCTGGTCGCGTCCACGTGCGACCAGGGATGCTGCGGATTGGTGTACAACAGCTCCCACGCCTGCTGGTCGATCACTGGGTCAATGTTGGTGGGCACCAGATTGGGCAATGCGCGGATCTGTGTGACAGTGGCCAGCATCCGCGCCTGCGATACATGAAAATTACGCGAGTGCGGGAGGGGAACCAGCTCGGAGAGCATGAGGTTCGACGTGATGAGTTCCCAGAGGAACTCCCACCGCGTCATGCCAAGCAACTGCGCGGCGCGCCCAGACGACAGCGCGCCCTGCGCGTACAGCTTCACGCTGTCGGTCCACATCCCGCTTTGTTTCAGTATACACGACAGGCTTGGGAGAGCCTGTCCAAAGTAACAGGTCAGGTTCTTCCCCATTGGTCAGGTGTCATACCTGAGGTGGTCCGCTAGAATACAGGAGAGTTACCCATCATGGTCAGGAGGACATATGCTCAATCCCTCAGCATGGCTGGCCGCATATCACCAGGCGTGGATCACCCACGATGCTGAGCAGCTTGCTCAACTCTTTACGGAAGATGCGGCCTACCATTCACATCCGTTTCGACCTCCATACCAGGGCCGTGCCGCGATCCAGGCCTATTGGCAAAGCGCAACCGCTTCGCAGGCAGACCTTGAGTTGCGCTGGGGAGCCCCGGTGATCGCGGACAAACATATGGCGGTCGAATGGTGGGCGATGATGCGCGACACTGAAGCGGGGGTCTCACGTTGCCGGGATGTCTATTGGTGCGTTTTGCGGAAGACGGACTGTGCGAGGAGCTGCGCGAGTACTGGCACCTCGAAATGGGCAGTCGCATCCTTCCTCCCGTCCAATGGGGAAATTGAGTGAGAGCGGAGTGCCTGCCACCAGGCAGCCGCGCCTCTGACCGCGACGATCTGGCAGCCCCCTCTATCCACA
>DASYGC010000690.1:0-2977 GCA_036000225.1 Ktedonobacterales bacterium
GTCCTGCTCGCCGTGCGGTGCGAGCTGATCGACGGCAAGGTAGGTGACGGTATCCCAGGCGTTATGGATGCCGAGGAACAGCAGCAACACCATCATCGCGGCAGTGCCAAACAGCGCCAATACCGCGTTGCCCGGCAGGAGCAGCGCCGCGACGATGAGGACGATATAGGCGAGCAGTGGTAACAAGGCGTACCACAGCCAATCTTCCAGCACTGGTTGGTACGACTCCACACGGCGCAGGCGCCGTATGACGATGCCAGTGTACGCCACCCCCGCAAGTCCACAGAGGCCGAGGATAAGGGCGGCGAGCCAGAGCGCCGGCCACGGCGCACTGAGCACCGCGGCGACGAAGAGCACGGCGCCAAAATGCACGACGGTCGGCGTGGTGAACGCCGCGATCCCCCGACTGGCGACGCGCGCTCGATCCTCCCTGATCAATGTGACCGCCACGAACGTCAAGCCGGTCAGCGCGCCAGCGGAGGAGCCGACGATGACGTAGAAGTTTTCCCACGCGATAAGCGGCGACATGGCGGTCTCCTGGCGTGCGGTGGCTCGATAGGGAGATGTCAGTTCACGCTCTGGATGAGCTCCCGCGCGGCCCGCGCGCCTTCGCGCGCGGCGCCTTCCATATAGCCCTGAAACTCAACCGAGCAATGTTCTCCGGCAAAGTGAACGGGTCCCTGTCGCATGCCTTCGTAGCCGCCGAAGCGGGTATACTGCCCGACGCGCCAGCAGGCGTAACTGCCCAGCAGGTACGGATCGCCGGTGGGGTAGCTCAACGCCGCTCTGCCGGTATAGTGTGCGCTGATCCCTGGGAAGATGTGCTCCAATTGCCGCAGGCAAGCGTGGGCATAGCGCTGGATGGTGTCCACGGGATATTCAGCGGGATCAGCAGCGGAGGTCGCGGAGGTATAGGCGGTTGGCGGCGCATAGGCGGCGCCGAGGTGTCCGCTGGTATACGCGACGAGCAATCCGTGTGAGCCTGCTTGACCAAGGGACACGTCCCAGAGTGTCTGAATATCCAGGTCTGTGATGAAGAAGCCGCTGTGAGCATGGGGCCAGGAGCCCTCGTCGTACCAGTAGGGCCGGTCGAATTGTAAGAAGAGCTTGGAGATCGTGCCGTAGCCCAGTTGTTCGATGGCAGCTCGCTTCAATGGATCGAAACCGGCCCGCTGGTACTCGACGTGGCGCAAGGTGCTGAATGGCAGGGCGAGGATGGCGCGGTCGCAAGGCACTGGCAAGATACCCTGAGCTGTGGCGAATGTCAGGGTCAGCGAGTCGTCGCGCTCGCGTGCGAGCTCCACCAATTGATGGCCCAGGTGGAGAAACCCGTCGGGCAACTCGCGGGCAATGGCTCGTGGCAGTTGTTCGTTGCCGCCCACGATCTTGCTGCTCCCTCGCAGCGGTCTGGGCGTGGTCGCCGCCCGCGAGAGGTCACGCGCGCCAAACATGTAGACCAGGTTGAGCGCGCTCTGCTCGCCCGTATCCAGGCCGTAGAAGCCGCTGCAGGCAGCATCCAGGAAGTGCCCCAGTGGCACGGTATGCCCACCGGGGACGTATTGCTCGATCCAGTCATTGACACTCAACTGGTCCAGTGCGAACCCCGCGGGGGTAAAACGCGCGTAGGTCGTCGGGTAACCCGCCTCGCGCATCTGCTGCCGCAAGAGCGGTGCGATCGCCTGGAAATCCCTGGCCAGGTCCTTCGCGGCGTAAAAGCGCTGGAAGAAATACATGAGGCTTGGTGCCCCGCCCACGGGTTCCCGCCCAAGATCGATGGTGCTGAGGCCGAAGCGCGCGACAAGCTGGTGGATGGTTTCATGGTCGCCATCGATAAATTCACCGCACCACTCACTGACCATGCCATCCGCCCAGGTGATGGCATCGGAGTGCATACGCCCGCCGATGCGATCGGACGCGTCGTAGACGTGGCAGGAGATGCCGGCGTCGCGCAAGGTGAGCGCCGCGGTGAGGCCCGCGATGCCCGCGCCAACTATCGCGATTCGGGGCACGGCTCGCCTCCTGAAGCTGGCGGGTCACCTGTCGCGCATGACTCATCCGCTCTCGACCCGCGACCGAAGCCGCCTCATCCTGAGTTGATGTTCGAGACGGCACACCATGTCAGCACCTTATACTACAACGCCATCCTACACGCTGGCGGACGTGTATCCGCGTGGCTCGGGCAGGATCAGGCCATCTTCGTGAGCATGCTGGATGAAGGTCGCGACGGCATCGCGTGCGCTCGCCAGCGCTTCCTCATAGGTCTCGCCGTCGCCAACCGGCATCACATAGCGGTCGGCCCACCCCGGCAGAATGACCACGCACGCCTGATCTTCCTCACTCCACTCAATGACCATCGAGTAGCGTGATGTGCTGGTGGTCGTCACGGCTGCTTCTCCTCCACCACCCGCGCCAGGCTCGCGCGCAGCGGGGCGGCGTGCGCGGGGTTGGCGGCGTGGATGTGGGCGATCAGGCCTTGCAGGTAGGCGCGGAAGGCGGGGCGGCTGTCGCGGTTCTGCGCCGCAAGACCGCTGGCGCCCGCGTTGTGCAGGATGGCGCGCAGGCGCCGCCGCTGCGCGCGCGGCACGGCGACGATGTCGTTGACCACCAGGCCGGTGACGATCTGGCGCGCGGCACGCCCAGCAACGCGTGTCTTGGCCGGGTTGACCGTGAAGCGTTCGTCGCGAATGATGCGCTGGAGCACGCGGTGGAGCTGCTTGAGCGCCACGGGATCGTCGCCGGAGAAGGTCAGATCGTCGGCATAGCGCGTATAGGTCAGCTGATGTTTGGCGGCGAGGCCGGCGAGACGGCGATCCAGGCGCCAGGCGACGAGGTTGGCCAGGGCCGGACTGGTGGGTGCGCCCTGCACCAGGTAGCGCGGGCCGATGCTGATGTGATAGCGCGTGCCGTCGCGGTCGAAGGGTTCGCGCTCGTGCTCGGTACAGAGCAGAGCCAGTGTCGCGGCCACGGTGAACGAGTA
>DASYGC010000691.1:0-2764 GCA_036000225.1 Ktedonobacterales bacterium
GATGCCCGCGCTGACGCCGCGCTCGCCTGCCGCGCACGACACCAACGGTGCCTGAGCGCTCGCCTGATCCAATTTCGGCTGGTTGGCGTCGTTTCGTAGCGGCGTCCGGTGGACGCCCGCACCCACGCTAAGCCCGCATCACTCGAAAGTTGTATGCGAGGCTGCGGGCCGTGCCTGCTGGTCAGGTCAGAGCTCCCACTGTTACAATACGGCAAGGCGCGAGTGCGCCTGCTCACCAGGCCGTCCGGCCCACCACACCAGGGCAAGTCCGATGCATGTGCCGCCTGTGCGGTGTTTGGCGCGCGTGCTCGCCTTGCGGGCCCGGTGCGCGATTTGCGCGCCGCGCTCGCGGCGCGGCATTAGAATGAGACTCATGCGCATCCACCAGCCATCTCCCGCTCCCACCACGGCTCCGGTTGCGACTGGAACCACCCCCACCGACGGGCATGCGCCACGCAAGTGCATCGTCCTGGTGCGCCATGGCCAGACCACCTTCAATGTCGAGAAGCGCCTGCCCGGACAGTTGCCCGGCATCCCCCTGACGGAAGAAGGCCGGCGCCAGGCCGTGCGCGCGGCGGTGGCGCTCTCGGGATTGCCACTCACCACCATCATCAGCAGCCCGCTCGAACGCGCGCGCGACACCGCCCTGCTCATCGCCCGCGGCTGGGGACTCTCGGTGCTGACCGACGACCGCCTGATGGATACCGATGTCGGCCACTGGTCGGGGCGGCAGTTGGATGAGATCGCCAAATCCGATCCGGCCTGGAAGGCCTTCGTCGAGCACGGCAGTCAGCCCCCCGTGGGAGTCGAGAGCCTGGCGCACGTGATGGAGCGCGCGGTCGCGGTCGTCGAGCAACTGCGCCACGACGAGCGGGCCGGCGAATATATTGTCGTGGTCGCGCACGCCGATGTGGTCAAATTGATCGTGGCGCACTATCTTGGCATCGCCGTGGACTGCGCGCACTTCATGTCGATTGACAATGCCTCCATCAGCGCGCTCGGCTTCGAGGGCGAAGGGACACCAGCCGTGCTGACCCTGAACTGGACGCCCATTCCCGGCTGGCTCTTCCCGCGCGCGACCAGCCCCGAGGCGGTCGCCGCGGTGCCGGTGCCGCCTGAGAGCGTCCAGCCCACCGCGAACGGACTGGATCACCAGCGTTGAAAGCCGGAGATGGCGTCACTGATCCGCCGATGCACCCATCGCGCGCGTGCTGGAAACGAGGCCCGGTATGTTCGATCCACGCAGCCCCTATCACCGCCGGCGCTGGCACTATGATTCCGACCAGCCACTCTCCGTCGCGCAGCTGATCGCCGCCGGCAGCCTCGACGCGCCCACCGCCGCCCTGCTGTGGATCTGTGTGCAGCGCCACCGCTCGCTGATCGTTTCGGGCCCCACCGATCCCACGCCGGGCGTCGGCAAAACCACCACCCTCAACGCGCTGCTGGAGTTCCTGCCCGCGGGCACCACCCTGGTCTACACCATGGGCATGTACGAAGATTTCGACTTCGTGACCGAGACCGAGGCCGCGAGCACCTGCGTGCTGGCGAACGAAGTCAGCGATCACCTGCCCATCTACATGTGGGGCCGCGTCGCCCGCAAACTGCTGCGCCTGCCCGCCGACGGCTTTGCCATCGCGACCTCCTGCCATGCCGATACCATTGACGATGTGCTCGCCATGCTCCAGCGCGATCTGCGACTGGATCGCGCGGAGGTCGGGCAACTGGGTGTCGTCGTCAACATCGGGCTGGTCGGCCGGATCTGGCCGCCACGTCGCCGCTTTCTCACGGTCAACTACCTGCGCGAACCCGCCGTCAGCGCGGAGAACGCCAGCGCGCCTCCCTCCGCCGCAGCCGCACCCTCCGCCGCCACCTCGCCGCGCGGCGGCGCGCGCACGCCGGTGGACCCGCGACCGGCTGACGTGCTGCCGCTGTGCGCCTGGGATGCCACCAGCGACACGCTGACGCCACCCACCACGGAGGCTCTGGCGGCGCTGGCCGAGTATTTGGGCATGACTGCGCCGGCGCTCAACGCCGCGCTGGCGCGGCGTACGACGGTCCTGGAGCAACTGGCGACCGGCCAGGGCAGCGGCATCCAGGCGACGCGTCGCGCCATCGAGGAACTGATGCGCGACGAAACCGACGCGCTGGCCGCTGATCCCGGCAGCGCGCCGCCGCCACCCGACGCGGAATAGCGCGCGAATGCGTGCCACAGCGCCCCAGTTCATGCGGGAGGCGGGAGAATATCGTCCTGCCCCTTTCTGGCGCGCACTTGCAGGATAACGAAAAATTCGTTAGACTATCAACTATGGAACACCCATCGAATGCCGCCGCGCGGATCATCAGGCGCTTTGGCGGCCAGAGCGCGCTGGCCGCCCTGCTCGGCAAACGGCAGAGCACGATTGAACACTGGGCGAGGACAGGGCGGGTGCCGGCCCAATGGCAGGTGCCGCTCATGTCGCTCGGCCGCCAGAGAGGGGTAATCTTGGAAGCCAAAGACTTCGTCGAACTCAAGCCCAACCCGATTCCGCCGGCCGAGGGCCGCCTCGGCATCCTGCTCGTCGGCCTCGGCGCCGTCGCCTCGACGTTCATCAGCGGCGTCGAGCATGCCCGTCGCGGCAGCGGCCGGCCCATCGGCTCGCTCACCCAGATGGGCACCATCCGTCTTGGCAAGCGAACTGAAAACCGCTCGCCTCTCATCCGCGAGTTCGTCCCGCTCGCGCACCTAGACGATCTCGTCTTCGGCGCCTGGGACCCTTTCCCCGAC
>DASYGC010000692.1:0-9101 GCA_036000225.1 Ktedonobacterales bacterium
GCCGTTGCCAACGACCTCGAGAGCAACGACGACGGGGAGTATGACGAGCAAACTTCGCGTGACAACCCGCCTGAAGGCGCGAACCACCGCACCGATCGCTGGAATGGCGACCTTGAACTGCTGCCCGATGCGTTGTCGCCAGAGGTGCGCGGCCACGTCGCCGCCGACTCCGACCAGTGCGCCTGGCGCGCCTGCTCGTTCTACCAGGACTGCTACGTGCGCAAAATGCGCGCGCGCGCCGAAGATGCCCAGGTGATCGTCGTTAACCATACGTTGCTGCTGCTCGATGCCGAGATGGACGGTTGGCTGCTGCCCCAGCGCGATGTCGTGATCCTCGACGAGGCGCACCACCTCGAAGATGAGGCCACCCGCGCCTTCACCGTCACCGTCTCGCCGGGGCGCGTGCAGAGCCTCTTGCGACTGCATCGCGTACGCGAGCACGCCGCTGGCGAGAAGGTGGAGGCCGCCGCCGAGGCCAACGTCCACGCCTGGGAAGCCCTCGAACGCCTCGTGGGACCCATGCCCCGCGGGCGGCAGGTGCTGCGCGAGCCGCTCGAAGAGGGGCTGCGCCTGGCAAGTCTGGTGGACGATGTCGCCACCAGCCTGCGCTTCAACCGGCCCGAGCAACTCGACGACAAAGAAGAGCAGCTCTACGAGAAGCTGGTCAAGCGCGCGCGTGGGGTCGCGAGCGCGCTACGCACCGCGTTTGGCGTGGCCGACCCGGCCAACATGGTCTACTTCGCCGAGCGCACGTTCGGCGGCGAAGCCGGCCGTCGCGGCCTGCTACAATTCAGTGTCTCGGCGGCGCCGCTGGGCGTAGCCGATCTGCTGGCCGACAAGCTCTTCGACAAAGTGCCGGTCGTCGCCACCTCCGCCACCCTGGCCATCGGCGGCGACTTCACCTTCTTTCGTAAACGCGTCGGCCTGCCCGCCGCCCGCGAAGCCGTCCTGCCCCTGGCCTTCGATTATCAGGACCACGCCCTGCTCTACGTGCCACGCCTGCGCTACGAGCCGGCCTTCGGCGCGGGCAGCGACGCCTACCTGAGCGAGCTCGCGGAGGAAATGGGGGCGCTGGTCGAGGCCGCGCGTGGGCGCGCCTTCTTGCTCTTCAGCAGCCAGCGCGCGCTCCGCGCCGTATACGACAAACTCGCCGGACCCCTCGATGCGCTCGGCTGCTCGCTGCTGGTACAGGGTGGCGGCATGGGGCGCATCGAACTCTTGCGCCGCTTCCGCGCCGAGCCACAGCCGGTGCTCTTTGGCCTGAAGAGCTTCTGGGAGGGCGTCGACGTGGCTGGCGAGACCCTCTCCTTGGTCGTCATCGACAAGCTGCCCTTCGCGCCGCCCGATGATCCGATTCAAGAGGCACGCGTGGCTCACATGAAGGCCGCTGGCGAGAACTGGTTCGGCGGCTATACCCTGCCGCTCGCCATCCTACAGCTCAAACAAGGTCTTGGCCGCTTGCTGCGCACCCGCGACGATCGCGGCGTCATGGCCGTCCTCGATACCCGCCTCCACACCAAGAGCTACGGCCGCCAGGTGCTTGCCGCCCTGCCTCCCGCGCGGCGCACCGCAAAGATCGCAGACGTACGCGACTTCTTCGCGGAGTGCTGAGGCCGGTCTTGGTACCCTTCCACCCGCCTGCCACCTTTGCCCACCCACCGCTACTCGCGCCATCCAGGGTTACCCGGCCCTCGGATGCTCGGTTGCGTATCGTAGGCGCGCACGAATGTGCGCTCTGCGCCGCCCCGTCCTTCGTAGTCGCGCACGGGTGTGCGCTCCGGCCCCGTTATGCGTTGTGGCGCACGGGTGTAGCGCAGCGTCGCTCTGGCCTCGGTATGCATGCGCCTTCACCCGAACCGCGTATTATCCGTCGAATGCATTCGACAGGCACACCATCACCATGCGCCCCCACTACGCGCGCTCCCCTACCGCCTGATCCGCGCCTACGCGGGGATGGTCAGCATCTCGCGCCGCCCGTCCCACGGGGCATTGCCGGCAGCCAGCGGATCCCGGTCGCCCGCCAGGATCGCACGTGTCTCACCTGTGAAGTATTCGCCGTCCAGCAGCTCTCGCAGCAGCCCAGCGGGCAGCAGCGTCGGCTCGATGGCGAATTGTGTGCGGTGGGCCGCCAGGGCCGCGATCTTGCGCTCGATGTGGTCCGCCGCGTCCACACGAATCAGCTGTTCGCGCTCGTGTTCGTCATCCGCGTCCGCGCGCATGCCTATCGCGCTGCCACTCAGCTGCGGCTCCTCGCCGCGCCCGGCGAAGGTGACCGGCGTCCGCGATGAGAGCACCAGACAGGTGACGGTGTCGGTCGCGACGACCGCCGCCTCCTGCGGCTGGTGTCGGGCGAGCGCCAACGCACCGAAGAACTGACCCGGCCCCAGTGTCCGGCACATCTGTTGGGTCCCGTCGGCATCCTCCCGCATCACCTGCGCGTGTCCCGCGACGATCAGGTAGAGGCTGGTCCCCGGCTCGCCCTGCTCGACCATCGCAAAGCCCGCCGGAAACCACTGCGTTTCCACCGCGTCATCGGCATAGCGCAACATGGTCGCTTCATCGGCCAGCAATGTCAACGCGCGCACAGTTGATGCGGAGGCGCGGAAGCCTGGGCGGCACTCAGTGAGCCAGTGTGCCAACCAGCGACAGAGCAGCCGGTGCTGGCACGGAAAGGCGCTGTAATAGAGGTGGGGTACGCGGCCTCCCTGGCGCGCGACCAGCTGGCAGGCCCGTGTGGTCGCGAAGCTGATCGCGATGTGGTCGGGATGCCCATAGCCCCCATCTGGACCGAACGTGATGATGGCATCTGGCCTGAAATCACGGATGCGCGCGGCTACCTCGCGCGCAAGGGTCGCCTCGCCCACATCCTGAAGCGCGCCATCCTGATAGTCCAGACATTCCACCCGCTGGACGCCCAGTTGCGCGCACGCCGCCCGCAATTCCCGCTCGCGCACCGCTCCCAGCGTGCGCCGTGTGGCGACACACGCGTCCTGAATCTGGCCCGCCTCACCGCGCGTGGCCGACACCACCATCGCCTCGCCACCCGCTGCTACCCACCGTGCCAGCGTGCCACCGGCGCAGAAGACCTCATCATCCGGGTGTGCGAAGACACACAACAACCGCGCACGCCGCCCTGTCGTCATCTGGTACACGTTCATGCCGCCGCCTCCCGTGGTCCTGGTTACGCTGTTTCATCTGCCTCCCTATTCTTGCTGCGACCACGACGAACGGACACGATGGACCCGCAACCGCACACACCGCCCCTGAGGATCCCGCGGTCGCGACCCGCTCTGACGGTTGCTGTGTTACCGTGATTCCGTGTCACCGTGGCGCGCGATTTGCGACCGTCGCGGTGCCAGTGTTACACTGCGACCACGCCGATGAGCACAGAGAGGTGGCGCGAGATGAGTGGCGAATTGCATGATTTTGGCCGGGCTGAGTTGCTGGATGTCGAGGCCATTGGGCAGCCTGGCCACCGGCGTTTTCGGCTGTTTTGCCGCGGTCGCGAGGGAACGGCCAGCCTCTGGCTCGAACGCGAGCAGATGGAGGCGCTCTCGCTCGCCATCGATCAATTGCTTGCCCAGATTTCCGGGCAGCCCGTTCTCCGCCTCGAAGCACAAACCAACCTACCGAAGCCGCCTGGCGCGCCCAGCGACTTCCCCGAGCAGCCCGACATCGCGTTCCAGGTCGCGCAGCTCACGCTGGGCTACGATGAAGATCACGACACCATCGTCTTGCTCGCGGCCCCCCTGGTGCTGATCGAGCGGGATGGCGAGCTGGTCGCGCCCGAGGAGATCGAGCCACAATTCGCGGTGCGCATGTCGCGCCAGCGGGCGGCGCGCCTCAGTTCCCACATCACCGGCGCGCTGGCCGGCGGCCGGCCCCGTTGCCCGCTGTGTGGCCAGCCATCCGATCCCGGACACGTCTGCGTCAAGCAGAACGGCTTCCATCCGGTCGAGCTCAACTGATCACTCAGCGCGCACTGGCGAGCAGCTCGGCCACCAGATTGCCCAATTCGACCGCTTCGCGCTGACCTTCCAGGCACGCCCGGCTCAACTCATCGGTCGCGTTGTGCGCCGCGGCCAGGTCGGCCATGATGCGCTGCTGGCGCAGGCTCCAGTCGTTGGCGATATTGCGTGCCTGGCGCAAGGCTTCGATAGCCCGCTCATCGGCGCGCGCGGGCATGCCCCGGCTGTCCAGCGGCACCAGTTGCCGCTGGAACCCACTCGCGTCCACCACGCCCATTGGCGCCGGCCGATTGCCACCGTAGCCGGGTGGCATGCTGTTTGGGCCAGCCATGCGCGGCGCTTGCGCCGTGGGGACCTCGCGCACGGCGGCGCGCGGCGCGCGCGCGGGGAAGACGGTGGCCGCGACTTCGTCGGTCTCCAACGCCAGCAGTTCCGCGGTCGTCTCAATGGGCGGCAGCGCGGCCTCCTGCCGCTGCGCCGCTTCATCCTGCCGCCGTGTCACCACCACCAGTTGCCGGGCGACCTGGCGGAAGCGCGCGCGCAGCCGGCGCACCGGCACGATGATCGACTGCCCCAGCAGCAGCGCCAGCGCGGCGGTGGCCGCCGCCACCACGATAAACAGGATGATGTCCAGTTGCGTGAGCTGATCGGCGATCGCGGTCGCATCCGAGACTGGCCGTGCCACCGCAATGGCCCATGGCGCCGTCACAATCGGCACGAGACCAAACTGGCTCGACCCGCTGTTCGCTCCGCCGCCGGTGAACGCCTGTGGGTTGGATCCGCCCGTCAGCGCATGGGCTTCGGCGGCGAGCTCCGGCATCGCCTCCACCGGCACCTGCTGACCCGCTGGATAGCGCGTGGCGTTCCACAGCGCCGCGAGCGCACTGGAGGTCAGCGGCACCGCCGCGGCATAGATGCCCTCGGGGTGGCGACTGTCGGCGATCACCAGGCCATCGCCGCGCTCGATCAGCGAGACGAAGCCGCGCGTCTGCGTCGCTCCCTGCGCCGCGGTGCCGCTCACGATCGCGGTGATATTGGTCAGTGAAAATTTGCCGATGGCAACCGCGATCACGTTTTGCTTACCGGGTCCCACGATCTGCGTGTTGCGGATGGGCACCGCGATATAGTAATAGCCCTGCTTGACCACCTGATCGTAGTACACCGCGGAGGTCATCGCGATGCCTTGTGTCGTGGCGGACTTGAAGACGGGAGAGGTCGCCAGCGACCGACCGACCTGCCCCCTACTCGATGCGGCGACAATCGTGCCGTCGGGTGCGCTCGCCAGTTCCAGCAGCGATGTCCCGGTCGTCTGCGATTCGCCGAGCACCAGGGAGGCGAGCGCCTGATTCGCGACATCGCCGGTGATCCCCGAACCCGGGACCGTTGGGTTCGAACTCGAAGTTCCACTCGGGGTCACATAGAAGTTCGCCAATCCGGCCACTTCCTGAGTCTGCTGCGCCAACAAGGCATCCACGGCGCTGACGTCACTCTGGCCTTGCAAGATGAGCGCCTGGGTGCTCTGACTGGTGAGATTGCGCCGCAGACTCCTGGCGGTGGTGACGGCGAACGCGATGGAGGGCAGCAGTCCGCAGATCACCAGCAGCCCTAGCAGGACGATGCGCAGGCGCCCCGTGCCAAATCCGCCGCTCACGCGCGCGCCATTGTCCTCGCGCGGCGCGCGGCCCGTCGCGACTCCGCGCGCCACGGTCATCCGCTGCACATCGCCGCTGCGTAGCGCCGCGTCGATCGCCTCGGCTTGCGCGTACACGGCGATGCCGCGCTCGCGCAGGTGGTTGGCGGCGTTCGCGCTCTGGTGCGCATCGCTACCCAGCCGCTCGCAGATGCCGCGCTGACGGCTCAGTCGTTCTTGCAGGGTCTGTGCCCACTGCGTCCACCAGCTCTGCATTGATTGTGCCGGGCCGCCGCCTTCAGTCCCTCCCCCGGCGGCAGGCGAGCGGCGTGTGCCATCTTCGAGCGAGACGACGCCCTGTTCGACGGCGTCGGTGATCTCGCTGGCCAAGCGATGCAGATCATGCAGCGCGGCACGCGCGCCCGTGAGTCGGCGGCGCTGCTCCTCAGCCGTCTGGCGCTGCTCGTCGCTGTGCTTGAGGAACGCGGTGGCCACTGAACCTAATTGGCGCATGCCCGTGGTGAGCCACCGCGATGTCCAGCGCGCGGTCAGCAGGCTGGCAATCACACTCACGACGGCGGCAATGAGCAGGATGATGCCCGCCAGCACGGCCAGGTTGTCCGCGGGCGCGGTCAGGCTACTCTGCGGAATCCCAAGCAGATAGACCCATGGGGTGCCATGTGGCGACTGGGAGAGCGTGATACGCGCGTAGGTCAGCGCGGTTGGATCGCTGCCGCCAAAGGTTCCCGCGCTGAACGTCGGCGCACTGGCGGCGAGCTGCGTCAAACCAAGCCCGGGGATGGTCGCGACGGGAGGCGCCTGCCCCGCCTTGAGGGGGAAGTAGCGCTGGCCATCCAGCAGCGCCTTGAGCCTTGTCGTGGGCAGGGGAGCCAGCGTGGCGAAGGTATACTGTGTCGGCGGCAAGCTCTCCGCCAGAATCAGGCCGGTGTCGGGTTCGACGAGCAGGCCGCCGCCGCCGGCACCATCGCTATCTTGCTGTACCCAGCCGGCGATTTCCTGCATCGAGAAGCGCTCGTACAGGGCGCCGATGGGGTGCGCCTGAGGCGCGGACCCGGCGGCGAAGACGGGGGCCGTGATGGTGAATGTCTCGCGCAGGTCGGATGATTGGCCGGGATCGAACGAGACAGGGGCAATCGTGATATCGCCGCCCATTGCGGTGGCGATCATAGGGTTCTTGCGTTGGTCGAGGCCTTCATCACCGCTGGGATCAGCGGCGATCACCTTGCCACTCCCATCGACAAAACCAGTCACCTGGCCGCCTTTGATCAGGTTTTGACCGGCGCGCTCACTCGCGAGCACCTGCTCCATGGCCTTGACGGTGTTCTGGACGACGGTGGGGTCGGGATCGGCGAGCCCGGGCTGCAACACGGCAATCACTTGACGGGTGGCGAGCAGGCCATTGGCGGATTGCGCGATGTAGCCCTCGATTTTGTTGGCGGTGGCATTCGCGCGGCTGATGAGCGATCGCTGGCCCTGAGTGACCAGACTATTACGCGCGAGCAAGATGCCACCGCCAGCGGTGGCGATCAGGGGCAGGGCGGCCACGCTCAACAGGGCCAGGATGAGCCGCGTACGCAACGAGAATCCGCTCCGGCGCCCCAGCCGACCCGAACTGGGCGGTGGCGGCGCGGCGACCGGGCGCGCGGGCGCCGGTCGGGCTGGCGTCCCATCGCGGGCGACATCGCTGATGCGGTAGACTCCAGTTGGTGGTCTGGCGCGTGTCGGGCTGCGCATATCGTCCCCTAATTGCAGGTCTTTGCCGGTCACGAATCTTGGGATTGAGTGTACAGGAAAGCACGCTGACCTTCAACTCCGCTGCCGCCGCTCAGTTTGCCGGCGGTCGTGCCGCGTCGCCCGGCGCGACCGCCCGACGCCGCCAACGATCGGTACGCCACACCGGAGCGGGATTAGCGCGGCGTCCCCTCGAATGCATTCGAGGAGTCTGAATAACCGCTCAGACGCCGACATCATAGAGTTGCTCGAATCGCAGATCGAGATCATTGGTCACCTGCCACATGCAAGCCAGCGCCTTGCGCACATTGCGCGCCACACAGGGCGGCAGATCGCCACGCCCTGCCAGCGCCTTGAGGGTCTCGTAGACCCCCAGCACTTCGGCCTCGACCTCGGTCACCGGGGTGTTCAGCAGATCGGTCGCTTCGGACTCGTCGTGATTGACCATCGCATGCTCCTCTGCCGCTCAGGCGCTATAGGTCGCCACCGGGCGCGCATCCACCAGCCGTTTGGCCTTCAATTCGAAGCGTGGCAGGGTGCCATACTCCATGCGCTCGATCAGGAAGCGTAGGCCCTCGTGCGCCTGGGTCAGGTCCGCGGCGAGGCGCTGCTCAACCACCGGCCACTCCCCCTCGTGCCCCGGCTTGAGTTCCACCTTGATCGTGATCTCGTCGCGGAGGTCATCGCGGCGCCAGAGGTAGATCTGGAACTCGTCGATCGCGTCCCGTTCGCGCACGATGGCTTCGACCGCGCCCGGATAGACATTGGTGCCGCGAATCAGCTTCATATCGTCCCACCGACCGCGAATGCCGCCTTGATACAGATCACCGGTCCGTCCGCAGGCGCACTGGCTGCCGGGAACCTTGAGCACCATGTCGCGCGTGCGATAGCGGATGACGGGGATGAAGCCGCGGCCAAACGAGGTGACGACGCGCTCGCCCAGTTCACCGTATGGCACCGGCTGATCGGTGGCGGGATTGATGACCTCTTCGATGTAATGATCCTCGATGATGTGGGTGCCACCGGGCTGCTGGGCGCACTCGAAGATCATGATGGTGCCCACTTCGGTCATACCGGCGGTATCGCCACACTTCGCGCCCCACGCCTGCTCCAACTGGCGCTTGACCGCGGGAATCGAGCCCGCCGGCTCGCCGGAAAGGATCAGCTTGTTCACCTTGCTGGCGCGCAGATCAATGCCCATCTCGCTGGCCTGTTGCCACAGCCGCAGCGCGTAGGTTGGCGTCGAGCAGACCGTCGTCACCCCAAGCTCCACGATCTGACGCACACGCGACTCGGTGGTCTGCGCGCCGCCGGGAATCACCAGGGCGCCGATCTTCTCGCAACAATAGTGCGCGCCCCAGAAGCCGATGAAGGAACCATAGCCGAAGGCGAAGTAGACGACGTCCTCTGGGCGCACGCCAAAGCCCCAGAAGCCATAGCACCACATTTCGGCGATCCATTCCCAATCCTTCATGCCGTCCAGCACGCGAATGGGCATACGACCGGATGTGCCGGAGGTGAGGTGGTAGCGGATGGCATTGGTCTGCTCGGTCGCGGGCAGATCGCCGAACAGTGGCGTGGCCTGCTCCGAATCCATCCACTCCTCGCGCGTCATCATGGGTATGCGTTGGAGATCATCGAGCGTTGCCAGTTGCTCGGGGTGGAAGCCGGCGGCATCGAAGCGGCGGCGGTGGAACGGGCTGTGGTCATAGGCGAAAGCGGTCAGGCGGCGTAGCTTAGCCAGCTGCAAC
>DASYGC010000693.1:0-2311 GCA_036000225.1 Ktedonobacterales bacterium
CCCAGCGGTCCACGAAGACCCCGGCGACCGAGCCCAGCAGGATGTTGGGCACAGTAGATGCCAGCAGGGTGAGGCTGGTGGCGAGCACGGAGTGTGTCAGCAGATACACGTAGATCGGCAGACCAATGTTCAGCACCCAGTCGCCGGCGCGGGAGATCAGGCCGCCCGCCCAGAGGAGGGTGAAGTTGCGGTTGCGTAGGGTCGCGATCATAGCAGTAGCTCATCCTTTCGAGACGCGGGATCGGTAGCATCGCTCACACGCTCGCCATCCAGGACGGCGAACGAGTCGCGCGCCGACATCACCTCGAGGCGCGCGGCGTCCTCCAGGCTCTCGAATCCAGTCAGCAGCACGCTCTGCGCCGCGATCTCCACGGTGCACACGGGCAGCGCCCGCATGCGCGGATGGTGGCGCCAGAAGCGCTGTGCCGCCGGGGTATCGAGCGCCAGGTGCCAGAGCGTGGCGCCATCTTGCGCGCCACAGGCGGCACAGACTACTGTGAAACCTGGCAGGTCGCTGTCGAGGGATTCGCGCCGCACGGGAATCGGCTGTCCGCAGCCGCCGCAGATGCCCATCGTGCCGCGCAGTGACTGCTGGTAACGTGCATGTAGAGCGAGCAGTTCGCGGGTAAGGATGGATTTCAAGCTGGTCAGCTCGTGTGCATCGGTGACATTGCTGGTCCGGCCCATGATGATGCCATCAGCGGTGGTGCAGTCGCCCGCGCAGCGATACGCGAGCTCGCCCCGACCCGGATCGCGATAGCAACGCAGGCGGAATCGTCCGCAGAAGGGGCACCAGATGCGCGTCTCCTGCCACTGTGGCGCCTCTGGCAGCGCCAGACCCAGCGCGGTAGCATCCGCGCGCAGATCGGTCGCCAGCACGCGTCGCAGCGCCAGGCGGCCGCGATGCAAGCGCGCGCGCAGGGTTCCCTCACTCAGGCCCAACTTGCGGGCCAGTTCGATGCGCGGCAACTCGTCAATGTAGGTCGCGATCAGTGCCGCGCGGGTGTCGGGTGGCAGCAACCCCATCGCGCGGTCGAGGAGCGCGGCCAGTTCGGCGCGTTCGAGCGTGATGGAGGTCTCCTCCTCATCCGCTGGCAATTGGTCGAGCAGGGCTAACGATGTGGCCTCGACCGCGAACCCCGCCCCAACATGACGCGCCAGTTCACGGCCATGGTGACGAGCCCAGCGCAGGCAGACGTTGCGCGCGATGGCACTGAGCCAGGGGGCCAGCCCATCGGGGTCGCGCAGCCGATCCAGCGCGCGCCAGGCTTCAACCAGCGTCTCCTGCGCCAGATCCTCGGCGGCGGCGCCGTTGCCAGTCAAGCGGGCGCACAGGCGCACCAGACGCGCCCGTTCGCCGACCAGTGCGGCCACCACCGGCTCGGCGCGCGTCGCGTGGTCTGTCGCGTGGTCTGTCGCGTGGTCTGTCGCGTGGTCTGTCGCGTGGTCCATGGTGCCATCCCATCCACTCGTGTTGAGAACCGCCGGGGCAAATGCTCGCCGGGCACTCATCTATCGCCGGCACCAGGCCACGCGTTACACCAATTTTCACGACTGCAATTTTCGCGTCGACGACTATCGCACCGCCCGCGAGGGGGGAATGGCCATAGGGCGCCGCGCCAGACAACTTCAATATTATGTATTGGAGAATTGATTTTGTCAATATTCATATTGACTTTCTTCTTGCGTCATGATATAACCTTCTCCAGATCGGTGGTCCACCAAGTCGTATTCTGACTTCCAGCGTCGCTCCAACGCCTGGCGCGCTGCGGCGGGTGCCGTCAGAACAAGTCACCGGTGACAACCTACCTTCCTCCACACGGGCAGCAAAGGATCGGATGGATGCCGAGCCGGTGATCGGAAGGGGGAGCGCGCCACCAGAAGTATTGAGAGCTTACGCCGACCGGCCGGTAGAGCCGGCGAGGAGGACAACATGTTGGATCCCGTGTTCATGCGCCAGACGGCACAATACCACCCCGAAGATGACCTCAGGCGCGAGGCCGAGCACGAGCGCCTAGCCGCGCAAGCCCAGGACGGCAATCCCGGTCTGCCTGATCGGCTGTTGCTGGGAGTTGGCGATGCGCTCATCAACACCGGCCTGCACCTGCGCGAGTGGTATCAGCTCCGCCGTCTGCATCGCGATTGGGTGCGGCAGAAGAGCATTTCGCATACGTAAGTCTCACATGCGGTGGCTGCGACTCGGTTCAGGGGGCGGTCACCGCCTACCTTTCGAGCACCGCGTCGGGTGATGTGAAGCGCGAGCTACGCCGCGGACACGCCGCTAGAGTTGAACGAGCTTCATCGCCCGCGC
>DASYGC010000694.1:0-2681 GCA_036000225.1 Ktedonobacterales bacterium
CAACACACCGCGCGGAATGCTGGCGTGGTGCGCGAGTGGTGTCACGTTGTCGAGCTATACAATTGTTAGCGGCTGGAATTAAGTTAGCCCATTGTGCTATAGCTAGACAGATGCCAACCGTTGGAGGGAAAGCGCGGTGCATGATCGTAGGAGTGGAGCGAGTGAAATGGCGATTGATCCGGGACCGGATGCTGACGAGCTAGCGGGAAGTATGGAACTGCGGCACCGGCGCATTTCCAACGAGCAGATGCAAAAGTTCGAACGCTATATGGCCGAAATCTTCACGGCGTTCGGCATGGACCTGAGCACGCCAGGCACGAAACTGACGCCGCATCGCTTCGTCCGGGCGATGTATGACGCGACTGAAGGCTATGATGGTGATCCCAAGGTGCTCACGATCTTTCCCACCGAGTGCCGCGGTGGGGCGGATTGCCGTCTAAGCCAGATTATAGAAGGCCCGATACCCTTTTACTCGCTGTGCGAACACCATGCGCTGCCGTTTCACGGGCGCGCGTATGTCGGTTACATCGCCCACGAGCACATCATCGGCATCTCGAAGCTCACGCGGCTCGTACGCCTCTTTTCCAAGCGCTTCGCCGTGCAAGAACGCATGGGGCAGCAGATCGCGAATACCCTGGAAGGTATGCTGCAGCCGCATGGCGTCGCCGTCTACCTGGAGGCGCAACACTTGTGCACACAGATGCGCGGGGTGCGCGAGGCCATGGCGATTACGCGGACGACGAACTGGCGTGGCGCCTACGATACCAATCCCAACCTGCGCGGCGAATTCCTGAATCTGAGTGGTCTGCGGGCGTGATGGCGCGCCCCGCATCGCGCCGGGCTCAGACTTCGCCGGTCGCCTCGCTGGTCGCCTTGCGCGAGCGGAATATCCGGTCGTAGTGCTCGCCGACGACGTTGGCGGGAAAGAGCTTCAGCAGATTGAAGGCCGCCACCGACACGACCACCCAATCCACCACGGCATCCACCGGCAACTCACCCAGGCCAATAAACTGCCCTACAAAGGGGATGGCATTGACCAGTTCAGCGGCGCCCTCGACGCCCAGTGCCGCCGCGATGAGCACCCCCATCGCCGTCAAAAAAACGGCTTTGCGCGCGGGGTGGACTCGTGCATCCTGGAGCACCGATCCGGTTAGGGCCAGGGTCTTGATCGAGTGGAAAAGCATGGCGATCGGATTGGGGGGTTGGTGGACGGTCGAGGTCGCCTTTGAGTCGGCCACTGGAGCACCTCCGCGCGCGAGAGCCAGGCGGTGACAATTGTTCGCGGTCGCGCGAAAGGCGTCACGGGTCTGGCGGTTAAGTTGGAAACATTGTAGCACGCCCGAACAGGAGTGCGAGAACCGGTGTCCCTGGTATGCGATGTCGCACCGCCAACATCAGGGCGCCAATGGCCCAACCCCGATGACGGTTCATCTCACTCTACGACTGATGGGCCCCTTGGGTTGGACGGCGCGCTCCGAGGCAGCTGCCGCCTCGCCCACTACGCCTGACGGAGTAGCTCGAGCCGCAGCAGGTTGAGCGCAGTGATCGCCGCCCGCCACTTGATCTCCGTACGCGCGCCACGGAATTGTTGGAGCGTGTGCCGCTCGCTCGTGGGGGTGGCCACCGCGATGTGGACCGTCCCGGCGGGCTTGCCCTCCTGTGGATCGGGACCGGCTACTCCAGTGATCGCCACCCCGACGTCCGCCGCCAGTCGGGCGCGCACCGCATGCGCCATGGCCAGCGCGCTAGCCTCGCTGACCGCGCCGTGCTCCGCCAGAACCGCCTCTGGCACCCCCCAGTCGGCCTTCAATGCGGTGGCGTAGGCGACGAGGCCCCCACGGAACGCCGCCGAACTGCCGGGCACATCGGTGATGAGGCTGGACAGCAGCCCACCGGTGCAGCTTTCCATGCAGGCGAGCGTCAGGCCACGCGCGATCAATAGGTCGAGCACAGCGCTTTGTGGCGTTGCGCTCTCTACGCCGAAAACATGGGTGCCGAGGACGGTGCGTGCCCGCGTCTCGATCTCGTCCACCAGCGCGCGCGCCTGCTCGATGGTGGCGGCCTTGGCGGTCAGCCGCACATCAACCGCATCGCGTTTGGCATAGGTCGCCACCGTGGGATTGGTGGCGTGCAGAAGCGGATCGAGGCGCTCCTCGACGGTGGATTCGCCCAGGCCGGCCACCCGCAGGGTGCGGGTGAAGATGATCGCCCCCGTCAGCGGGCGCAGGCGCGGCAGCACCTCGTGCTGCCACATGCGCATCATTTCATGCGGCACGCCCGGCATGGCGACAATGACTTTGCCATCGCGCTCAGCCCACCAGCCGGGGGCCGTTCCCACGGGATTGAGCAGGGGGGTGACCGACGGCATCACCCAGGCTTGTTTGAGATTGCGTTCAGGCATCACGATGTCGCGTCCAGCGAAGAACGAGCGCAACTCAGCCTCCAACTGTGGATCGACCTGGGGCGTTTCGTCCAGCACCGCGGCGATTGCTTCGCGTGAGAGGTCATCCTCGGTGGGTCCCAGGCCGCCAGTCATCACGACCAGGTCCGAGCGGTCGCGGGCGCGGCGCAGGGTCTCGCCCAGCCGCGCGAGGTTGTCGCCGACCTGCGAGACAAAATAGAGGTCAATGCCTAGCCCAGCCAATTGCTGCGCCAGGAAGGTCGCATTGGTATCGGAGATA
>DASYGC010000695.1:0-3989 GCA_036000225.1 Ktedonobacterales bacterium
GGGATGGGTACCACGGGCACCAACGGCCGCGGCGAGGGCGCATATCCCTACGTCCCGACAGGAGCCGATCAGAGTGACTTTGACCTCGGTCTGGTTGATTCCGGTGAAGCGGTCGATGCCGTCGATGTCGTTGAAGCCGTCGGTGCCGTCGGTGCCGTCGATGCCGTTGAAGCTGGCGATGGCGGCAACGAACTCGATGACGTCGCGCCAAATGCGGTCATTGACAGCGACCCGGATGCGTGATAACATTTAACCTTGTGCGCAAGGTGTACTGCCATGTCGCACTGCCCGCAACCCGGGCAGTGCGATATCCGCGGAAGCGCTGGCAGCGGCTCACCTGGCACGACTTGGCGCGAAGGAGCAACCGCGTTGCCGACGATCAATCAGCTGGTGCGCAAAGGGCGCGTCAGGAAAATCAAGAAGAACAAGGCGCCCGCGCTGCAGTTCTCGTTCAATTCGCTGAAGAACCGTACGCTGCGGCTGCGCGGCGCGCCACAGAAGCGTGGCGTGTGCACGCAGGTGCGCACCATCACGCCGAGAAAGCCGAACTCCGCTCTACGCAAGATCGCCCGCGTGCGCCTGACCAACCAGATGGAAGTCACGGCGTACATTCCCGGCGAGGGGCACAATCTGCAGGAGCACTCGGTGGTGCTGATCCGCGGCGGGCGGGTGAAGGATCTGCCGAGCGTACGCTATCATATCGTGCGCGGCACGCTCGACAGCGAGGGCGTCTCCAAACGCCGTCAGGGGCGTTCGAAGTACGGCGCCAAGCGGCCCAAGGCCGCCGCGAAGTAGCAGTTCCTTGTTAGGCCGAAACCATCCGGCACGCGGGCGTCCACCGGACTCCCCTACGAAGCCGGAGAGGTCGGCGCAATACCACGGCCGTGCGGCGATTCATGCGCCGCGCGGCATTGTCGGGAGTACTCCTCGCTCTGGTAGAGCTGGTCCACGGGGCCAGTCATCTATCCGCCGCCCGCTGGGCCGGTGTTCGGAGCGAGGGAAGGCTGCCGCAGGTGGGGTGTCGAGGAATGTCCTCGACGCCCTTCGCGCTGTCTGTTGACAGGAGACGTGGGAGGACGTGGGCCAATGCCTCGACGAGCGAAGGTTCCGGTGCGTCCGGTACTGCCGGACCCCAAATACAACAACAAGAACATTACGCGTATGGTCGGACGGCTGATGTGGGATGGCAAGCGCAGTATTGCCGATCGCATCATCTATACCGCGCTTGATATCATCGAGCAGCGCTCCAAGCGCAACCCGGTGGATGTGTTCGAGCAGGCCATTCGCAACGCCACCCCTTTGCTCGAGGTCAAGCCTCGGCGCGTGGGCGGCTCGACGTATCAGGTCCCTGTCGAGATCCGCGGCGAGCGGCGCATGGCGCTGGCGATGCGCTGGCTGATCAATGCCTCGCGCGCGCGCGCTGGCAAGTCGATGGCCGAGAAGCTGGCCGCCGAGCTGATGGACGCCGCGGCGGGGCAGGGACAGACGATTCGCAAGCGAGAAGAGACGCATAAGATGGCGGACGCCAACAAGGCCTTCGCGCATTACCGCTGGTAACCCGGCAACACCTTGGTGACCGGTGATTAGAGGAGCCATGACGAGCAGAGAATACCCCCTCGACCGCACGCGCAACCTGGGTATCATCGCGCATATCGACGCGGGGAAAACCACCACAACCGAACGCATCCTGTTCTACACCAAGAAGATCCACAAGATCGGCGAGGTGCACGAGGGTGCGGCGACGATGGACTGGATGCCCCAGGAGCAAGAACGCGGCATTACCATTACGGCTGCCGCGACGACGTGTTTCTGGAACGATCACCGCATCAACATCATTGATACCCCCGGTCACGTCGATTTTACCGTCGAGGTCGAGCGTTCTCTGCGTGTGCTGGATGGCGGTGTGGTGGTCTTCGATGCGGTCGCGGGTGTCGAGCCGCAGTCGGAGACGGTCTGGCGTCAGGCCGACAAATATCATGTGCCGCGCATCTGCTTCGTCAACAAAATGGATCGCACCGGCGCGGATTTTTGGCGCACCGTGCGCATGATTGTGGACCGCCTGAACGCCAAGCCGGCGCCTATCCAGATTCCGATTGGCCGTGAGGCCGGCTATAAGGGGCACATCGATCTGCTCGAGTTAAAGGCGGTGGTCTTCACCGACGATCTGGGCACCAAGTCTGAGCGTACCGAGATTCCCGCCGATCTGCTGGCCGACGCGCACAAGCACCGCGACGCGCTGGTAGAAGCGATCGCCGAGACCGACGACGAACTGACGCTCAAGTTCCTCGAAGGCGAAGAGATCTCGGTCACGGAGCTGCGCGTGGCGCTGCGGCGCGCGACCATCGCGGGCAAGGTGGTGCCAGTGCTCTGTGGCACGGCGCTCAAGAACAAGGGCGTGCAGGCCATGCTCGATGCGGTGGTGGACTATCTGCCGTCGCCACTGGAGATTCCCGCGCCCACCGCCATCAACACGCGCACCGACCAGGCCGTGCAATTGGTGGTGGACGATGGCAAGCCCTTCGTCGCCCTCGCGTTCAAGATCGTGGCCGATCCGTTCGTCGGGCGGCTGGCGTACTTCCGCGTGTATTCGGGCTCGCTGGCCAAAGGGTCGTACGTCTACAACACGTCCAAGGGACAGCGCGAGCGCATCGGGCGGTTGCTGCAGATGCACGCCAACCATCGTGAGGATATCGATCACATCTTCGCCGGGGATATCTGCGCGGCGGTGGGATTGAAAGATACGTTCACCGGCGATACGCTGTGCGATCCCGATCACCCGGTGCAGTTGGAGGCGATCACCTTCCCCAACCCGGTGATCTCGATCGCGATCGAGCCGAAGACGCGGGTGGATCAGGACAAGATGGGCAACGCGCTGGCACGGCTGGCCGAGGAAGATCCGACCTTCCGCGTGCACACCGATGAGGAGTCGGGGCAGACGATCATCGAGGGGATGGGCGAACTCCATCTGGAAGTGATCGTCGATCGTATGTTCCGCGAATTCAAGGTCGAGGCCAATGTGGGCCGACCCCAGGTCGCCTACCGCGAAACGATTACGCAGGCGGCGCAGGCGCAGGGGCGCTATGTACGCCAGACGGGCGGCAAGGGCCAGTATGGCGATGTCTACCTCAAGGTTGATCCGCAGGAGCGCGGCAAAGGCTTCGAATTCGTCAACGCGATTATCGGCGGCTCGGTGCCACGCGAATACTTCAAGCCGATCGAAGAGGGCGTGCGCGAGAAGCTGGAGAACGGCATCATCGCGGGCTATCCGCTGATTGATGTGAAGGTGACGCTGACGGATGGCTCGTACCATGAGGTGGACTCGTCCGAGATGGCCTTCAAGATGGCGGGCTCGATCGGGGTGGCGGCGGCGGTGCAGAAAGCGCGTCCCATTCTGCTGGAGCCGATCATGCTGGTCGAGGTAACCACCTCACAGGACTTCGCCGGCGAAGTCTACGGCGATTTGACGCGCCGGCGCGGGCACATCCTGGGCTCGGAGGAGCGGGGTGGGTCGCAGGTGGTGCGGGCGAATGTGCCACTGGCGGAGATGTTTGGCTACGTCAACGAGCTGCGCTCGATGACCAGTGGTCGGGCGTCGTATTCGATGGAATTCGCGCAGTACGCGGAGGTGCCGCGGCATATCGCCGACGAGATCAAGGCGAAGTCTTCGGGCAAGCCAGCGCGTGCGGGGATGTGAAACAGATAACGGGGCGGCCAGAGGGCGTACGGATGTACGCCCCCTAGGGATAACGGGACAGGGACGAGAAGCAGAGCGCATGGGTATGCGCCAAGAAGCAATCATCAGGGTATAGGGCGTCTGGCGATACGCCCCCATTGGAGGCAGGATTCAGCATGGCGAAGAAGAAGTTTGAGCGGACCAAGCCGCATGTGAATGTGGGCACGATCGGGCACATCGACCACGGCAAGACCACGCTGACCGCGGCCATCACCAAGGTGCTGGCGGCGGCCAAGCTGGCGACGTATACCGCGTT
>DASYGC010000696.1:0-1787 GCA_036000225.1 Ktedonobacterales bacterium
CGAGTGTCACCGCTGGTCCATAAGCCTGGCCGAGCAACTCCACCATGCGGCTCCCCAACCAATCCGCTGAGAGGCCATCGCCCCGCTCCACCCGCTCGTGGCACTCCATCTCGAACCGCGCGAGCAGCGGCATCACCAGCAGGTAGCGGTGGAAATAGCCCAGCGCATCGGCGAGCGCTTCGAGCTGGAGGTCAGGATCGGTTTCCGAACGCGCGAGGTACGCGCACAGCAGCGACTGACTGAAGGTCGAGGCCGTCTCCGCGAGATAACTCGCGCAGTCTTCATAGGCCGGTGGCTGCGTTGCGTTGGTGAAGTGTGTGTGCATCGCGTGGCCGAGTTCGTGGGCCAGCCCACTCACACTCGTCAGTGACTCGTCATAGGTCAGCAGCACAAACGGGTGCAACCCGTACGCGCCGCTCTGCTCGGCGCCCCCAGCCTTCCCGACGTTCGCCGCCCAGTCCACCCAGCGCTCTTCATACAACCCGCGCCGCAGCACGCGCGTGTACTCCGCGCCAAGCGGGGCCATCGCCGCGCAAATCAGCGCGCGGGCTTGATCGTAGGGGAAGTGGCTCCGCGTTCGCACAAGCGGCACGTCCAGATCGTAGCTATGGAGGCGCTCGACCCCGAGCGCGCGCCGCCGAATCTCGAAGTAGCGGTGCCAGAGTGGCAGATTGCCGCGCCAGGTGGCGAGCAGGTTGTCGAAGACCGCACGGGGCAGGAAGCTCGCCTCCAGCGCGGCGTCGAGCGCGCTGGGGTAGTCGCGTGCACGGGCGAAGAAGATGTCACGCTTGACCGCGGCGGCATAGAGATGAGCGAACGTGCCGCGCAGGTGGAGGTAGGCGTCCGCGTAGCTCTCCCACGCTGCCTGGCGCACCGCGCGCTCGGGCCGGCGTAGCAGTGAGAAGATGGCTCCCTGTGTGACCACGATCGATCCGCCAGATGCATCCGTCACCGCGCCGAAGACGAGCTCCCCATTGACCAGCGCCTTGTACGTCTCGTGGGGACTGTTCGCGAGGTCGCTCGCGGATGCCAGCACCCGCTCGACCTCCGGCGCTTGAATGTGTGCGGCGCGGCGGCGGAGCTTGTCAATCGCGTGCGCGTAACGCGCGAGCGCCGGCAGCTCGTGGCACATCGTCTGAAACTGGCCGGGGTCGAGCCGCAGCAACTCCGGATCGAAGTAGGCGAAGGCCGCGCCAGCGCGCGCGATCAGCCCCATCGCCTCTTCATGCTGCGCCGCCGCACGCTGATCGGTCGCATCCACCTTGACCCGCATCGCGGCGTGCCAGCGGATGCGCCAGATGAGTGCCTGCCACTCATCGCGCAGCCGCAGTGCCTGGAGCAGTGTCGCCGCGGATTCGCCGAGCCGCCCCCTGTAGCGCGCCAGGGATGGCACCTCAGCATTCGCGGCGCGTAGCGCCTCCCGCCAGGCCTCGTCCGATGGGTAGGCATCGGTCTCGTCCCACGTCTGCTCGGCCGGTACCTCGTTGCGTCGCGGCAGTCCGGTTGTCGTGTCCATCCAGGCCCACCTCTCTACTGTCAGTAGCGTAACCGATAGCCTCTGACACGAATTCCGACGACGATTGCTTCCCAGCGTTACACCGCGGAGTCTCCGCGACACCCAGCGCCAGCACCGGTGGCAGATAAAACGGGCCGAGCGCGCTGCCCTGGCTCAGCAGCGCCGTCCAGCCCAAGAGCGTCAGCAGCGCCCCCGCGATCACCGTCGCAACCGCGACCCGCCCGCCCGGCGCGCGGTCCATGATGGCACCCAGCGCGCCCGTCAGCGGGAC
>DASYGC010000697.1:0-11819 GCA_036000225.1 Ktedonobacterales bacterium
GCGAGCGACACCGGCAGCGCCGTCATGCGCGCCGCCGCCAGCGGCCTCAAGCGCGTGCACATGGAACTGGGTGGCAAGGCTCCCTTCGTCGTCTTCGCCGATGCCGACCTGGATGCCGCCGCCCACGGCGCCGTCGTCGGCGGCTTCGTCAACACCGGGCAGGATTGCACCGCCGCCACCCGGCTCTACGTCCAACGCGCCGCCTACCGGCCCTTCCTCGAGCGCTACCTGGCGCTGGCACGCCAGGTGCGCGTGGGCGATCCCGCCGCCGAGCACACCGACATGGGACCCCTGGTTTCAGCCGCCCAGCTCGCGCGCGTCGAGAGCCTGGTGAGCACGGTTGGGGGCGCCGCCACCGGCAAAGCGAACGGCAAGGGCAACGGCAAGCACACCGCGCGGGGCACGTTCGCCCTCGGCGGCGAGCGCGCCCACGTCGCCGGCATGGAAGACGGCTACTACTTCCAGCCGACTATCATCACCGACGTCGCCCCCGACGCCGATGTCGTCATCAATGAGATCTTCGGGCCCGTCACCGTCGTGCTGCCCTTTGACGACGAAGCCGACGCCATCACCCAGGCCAATGCCGTGCGCTACGGCCTGGCAGGCTCCGTCTGGACCAGCAACGTCCAGCGTGCCCTCCGCATGAGCGCCGCCCTCGAATTCGGCACCGTCTGGGTCAACGATCACCTGCCCATCACCGCCGAGATGCCCCACGGGGGCTTCAAGCAGAGCGGCTTTGGCAAAGACATGTCGCTCTACTCGATCGAAGATTACACCCAGGTCAAGCATGTGATGCTCGATACTACCGGCGCCCAGCGCAAACCCTGGCACTACACCATCTTCGGCGACGCCGAATAGCGTACTCCTCGCTCGCGGCAGTCCGGTGCCCACTTCCGGCACCGGGCAGCCACGCCGAGCCGGATTCCCCCCTCGCCCGTGTCCAGCGTTTCGGCGCTTGCGGGCGCTGATCGCTCGGTGAGCCTATCCACTTCACCGCGGCACGCTGCTAGCCCGCACATCGGGTAGAATGCCGATAACGCCGCGCGGACGCGACTGGTCTCGTCGCGCCGGCTGAGTCCCTATCTTCCCACAGGAGCCTCTCGCGATGCCACCACCGTCCCCGCCCGACGGCGAGCCCGCGTTCGACGTCGGCCCCACCTACGACCGCGTTGCCCGCAAGTACGCCGCTGCCTTTTTCGACGAGCTGGCGCGCAAGCCGTTCGATCGCGCGCTGCTCGACCGCTTCGCAGCCGATGTGCGCCCGCTCGGCCTGGTCTGCGATGTCGGCTGCGGCCCCGGACACGTGGCGCGCGCGCTGCGCGCGCGTGGGGTTGAGGTGTGCGGCCTGGATCTTTCCCCCGCGATGGTGGCCATCGCCAGCGAGCTGAATCCCGCGATCCCCTTCGCGCAGGGCGACATGCTCCACCTGCCCGTGGCCGATGCTGCCTGGGGTGGCATCGTCTGCTTCTACACCCTGATCCACCTCACGCGCACCGGCGTCCCGCTCGCGCTGGCCGAGTTTCATCGCGCGCTGCGTCCCGGTGGCCGACTGCTGCTCGCCGTCCACGGCGGCCGGGGTACCGTCCACACCGAGAACTGGTTCGGCGAGCCAGTTGCCGTCGACGCCACCCTCTTCACGACCGATGAGCTGGCGCTCGCCCTGCGCGCTGCTGGCTTTATCGTCACCGAGACACTCGAACGCCCGCCCTATGATTTCGAGTATCAGTCGCAGCGGCTCTATCTGTGCGCCACGAAACCAGAGGAGCGCGCGGATCAATCATGACCTGTTCAGCCGCGCACGAGTGCTTCGATGCAGCCGCGGCGGCGGCGCTCACTCGGCTCGCGCTGAGCCCACCATGAGCGGCGCGCTGGTGCGGCGCAAGGCAGTACACGCGTGCGCGCATACTCGCCTGCTGCCCCCATCTCCAGATCAGTATGCGTGTGCTGTCGTGTCGTATCGTCGTATCGTATCGTGTACACGTATTTACCGTCGTAGCGCCGCGGCGCTACGGATTTCCGCCCCTTCGGGCCAATAGCTTCACCGTTGAACCACCCGCTTCGTTCGCGAACCCGCGGCGATTCCCATAGGAGGCCCCCGATGAGTTCCGTTCTGCCCGACCCCGCCACCCCCTATGGCCAGCGCGTGGCCCAGCGCCTGCGCGACGAAATCGTGATTTGGCTCACCACCGTCAGCCGCGATGGCACGCCTCAACCCAATCCCGTCTGGTTTCTCTGGGACGGTACGAGCATCCTGATCTACACCCTGGCCGACGCCGTGCGCCTGGCGCACATCGCGCGTAACCCCCGCGTTTCGCTCCATCTGGAGAGTGGTGGCAAGGGCAACGACATCATCATCCTCACCGGCGAAGTACGCGTCACTACCGACGACCCACCCTCCGACCAGCACCCGGACTACCTCGCCAAGTATCGTAACGCCATGATCCGCGTCTCTGGCAGCGAAGCGGCCTTCGCCGCCGAATACCGCGTGACGCTGCGCGTCACGCCGGCGAAGGTGCGCGGTTTCTAATACCATGATTTCAGGCGCGGGGGTGCTCGGTTACGCCGGTAGGCTGGTCAAAGCCGTGACCCAGAGCGTCGAGAGGACGATCGTGCCAAACAACGTGTAGACGAAGCCACGGATACCAGCAAGCGACATCGGCTGACCTCACTGCTCACACGCCCTCGGCTAGAGGCCACTTAGCAGATTGGGCTCGTACGGCGGGATGACCACGATGATGATGTTATTTGGGTCGGTGGGCAGCGTGGCTCCATCGGCCAGATCGATGGTGGATTTATCGGGGTCCACGCCGGCGGTGGCCTCCAGCACGCGCAGCGCCTCAGCTTTCGTTTTGCCCGCCAGCGTGCGCGCCAACCCCTTCAGCGCATCAGGCGTCCAGTTCCACTCCACGACACCACCCGCCGGGCACACGATGTTCGCCCGCGTCGCGCTGGCCGTCGCGAGCCGCATGTCTTGCGGGCAGATCGTCGCCACATCCAGCACATATTGGCCGCCCTGGTTGCGCACGGCCCCCTGCAGTTGCTGGCTCTGGTAGGCGCGCACTGCCGTTGGGCTATAGGTCGCTTGCGTGGCGCTCCCGTCAATCGCCTGCGTAGACGTAAACGGCGTGCTCTGCCGCGTTCCCGCACCAGGCGAGCACGTCAGCGAATCGCGATTGATGCTGATGCCAGCATCGCCGAACGGCACCTGATCCGCGGTGGCCTGACCGCTCAACTGTGTCCTCAGCGCGGCGGTGACAGCGTCGATGGCCGCGCTGGGATCACCGCACCCCGCTGGCACAACGTTGAGCGGTCCCGCCGCGTTGTTACTCTGTACCGCCGCCAGCGCACCGGAGCGCGCCTGCGTCACATGTGCCGTCTCCTGAGTCGCCGCCACCTGGCCCGTGCCATCCGTGGCCACTACCACCTGCTCGGCGGGAATGCGGATGAGGTGGCGGTAATTCGAGATCGTAATCGGGATCTTGAAATTGGACCTGGCCCGGATGCAGATCCCGTGCACTTCGACGTAGATGTCATTGTTGCTGCTATATCCCGCATGCCACGTCGTGAGATCGGGAATCCCCGTGGAATCCAGGGTAACCGGGTCTCCGGCGCCCTTGGCCCCGAGTTGCGCATACCCACCGCCGACCAGCACCTCATCGGTTGGACAGCTCACCCCGAGATCCACCTTGCTCGTTTCGGGATCGGTCAGGTTATTGACTGCCACCAGTGGCTCGGTGAAGACGCCTTGCGCACACAGGGCAAAGATCGTCCCGCTGGCATCCCAGACAATGAGATGCCACGACTTCCGCGCGACTCCCTGCTCCTCAGAGGGATACGCACCGACCACACCGGAGGATTCCGCGCTCACCAGGCCATTGAGTGCGGATTGAAAACCACCACCTGTGAGCACCCCTAGCTGTGGATCAGGACACATCTGTGAAATGTAGCTGTCGTTCCCGTTGGGATCCTTTTGCGCAAATGGCGCGAACCACACGCCATTTGTGATCGGGATCCCTTTCACGCAGGTCGCGCTGATTTCATAGACCATCGCCGTCGTGGTCGGATTGGTCGCCTGCACCGTCCATGCCGTTTCCACCTGCCCCTGCGACGAGGGAACGGTGCCGGCACCGTCAGACGGATAGCTGCTCAGCACGCCGACCTGACCGACCGCCAGGAACTGCGTGCCGAGGTAGCCCCCGCTGACCAGTGTCTCGCCCGCGGCGCCCGCGGCCGTCGCGGCGGCGGTTTGTCCCGGCGCGGCCCCCCCCAGAGAACGCGCATGCGCGGGGCAAGGGCCGCCGAAGCGCCTCCTGGGGGCGCTTCGGCGCTTCGAATTACAACCGGCTGACCACCGTCTGCGCGCATTGCTGCAAAGCGCTCTGCTGCGTCGCGTCGGAGGAGTTTCCCACATTGAAATAATTGACGCAGTCGAAGAAGATGTGCCCGTAAAGCACGTAGAAGACGGTGACCTTGTGGATGAAGCCGTTTGGCGGAGCGATCAATGACAGAAATGCCGCCTGGTCTCCCACACCGCTGACCAGCGTGAAGGTGCTCACCGTGACCCCGTTTGCCCCCGCCTTCGCCAGTTCCTGCGTTACGAACGCCTGAATGTCCGCCTGCGGGATGGGTACCGGCCCATTCCAGGGAAGGAGGATGACCGCGAGGGTGATTTTGAGCGGTGCGTACTCATAGTTGCACGAGCCGCCACCCGAGGTATTGTTGGGGACGATCGTGGTGGCGGGGATGGGCGGGTTCATGAACTGGTTGGCTTCCGCCACGCTCAAAATGTGCTGGCAGAATGCCATGTCGGTCAGCGGCACCGAGTTTGGCTTGACCACCGTGGGCACCGCGGTAGGTGCCGTAGTAGGCGAAGCGGCGTGGGTCTGATTGTTGGTGCTGGTCGTGCCGGTCGTGCTGCTCCCACCCGCCGTGCACGCCGCCAAGGCCAGGCAGCCACAGAGCATCAGTGCGAGGGTTGTCATCGAGCGTCGCGTCCTCATGGTATTGCCTCCTGATCTGGGAAAACTCCCTTGTCCTGCTCGCCGCGTGGCAAGAGCGCCACGGCGATAACCACATCGTCAACGGGTAACTCCCACCCGATCTGTGCCTCCGGCAGCGCACGCGCCAGCCACCCGGTTATGGCTGGCCGCCGCCCGCGCGGCAACGCGCCGATCAGAGTGCCACCCGGCCGCAGCCGCACGCGCGCCTGCTGGATCACCCGCGCCGCGGTCGCGTTTATCTCATCCCCATCGCCCGCCACCGCCGCACCAAGGGCTTCCGCCGAAATCTCCCGCCGTCCATGCGCGACCCAGTCGCAGACGATCACATCCACCGGTTCGGGAATCGTATCGAGCTGCTCGCCCTCGGTCCAGCGAATGACCAGATTCATCAGATAGCGCGCGCCATTGGCGCGTGCCGTGTCCAGCGCCGCGGGCGGCGCGTCCATCGCGTAGATGCGCACGAAACGCGGTTCCAGCGCGGCCAGCGCCAGGGCGACAGCGCCGCAGCCAGTCCCGATCTCGACCGCGACCAGCTCGCCCGCGAGATGCCGGCGGCAGGATTCCAGCGCCAGTTCCACCAGCCGCCGCGCATGTGGTGGGACCAGTGGGTCGTCGTGCCCGACTAGCAGGTCCAGGCCCATGAACTCCTGGTGGCCGGTGATGTGCGATAGCGCTTCTCCCCGCGCGCGGCGCGCAATCCAGTCGGCATAGGTCACCTCCTCCGACCGGCGCAGCGGCGACGCCATTTGGGCCAGCACCGCTGGCCGGGGCACCCCCAGCACCACCCCGAGCAGCTCGACCGCCTCCTCTCTGGGCGCTGGCGACCCCGCGGCCGCCAGCGTGCGTTCCGCGCGGTCGATCTGGGCGCCCCAGGTGGAAGGCTCGCCGGCTCCAGCGACCACGATCGTGCTCCCAGCTCTACCAGTTCTGCGTGGTCGCCACCTGCGCAATCTGGCGCAAGTTCAAGACGGCGGTGCGCATCGTCGCGTGTGCCGCGCTCCACTCACCTATGCGCAAGTGTGCCCGAGCGTGGGCGTATAGGCCAGCGAATATGCGAAAAAGTGCTCGTAAAACCGCTCGTAACAATGCCCGAGAGAAGATGCTAGAATGGGTCCAACGCGATCCAGTTGCCTGCCCCTGGGAGGGCACTATGCCGGCCACCAGCGTAGATGACTTTGCCGACCAGCTCCGGCGCTACCGTCGCCGTGGCGGCTTGACGCAGGCGGAACTCGCCGAGCGTGCCGCGATCAGCCCGGCCTCGATCAGCCTGCTCGAGCGCGGCATCACGCAGGCGCCGCAGAAGGCGACTGTAGGCCTGCTCAGCGCCGCGTTGACCCTCACCTCTGAGGAGGCCACGGCGTTCCACGTGGCGGCCCGGCGCCCGCGGCCGCCGGATGGCACGCACCCAACGAACTCATCGCTCCAGGCCGGCCCAGATGGTGCATTGCCGGTACCGCTGACATCGCTGTTCGGGCGCGAGCGCGAAGAAGAAGCGCTTGCCAGCCTGCTCGCGCGCGATGGTCCACGCCTGCTCACGCTCACCGGCCCAGCTGGCGTCGGCAAGACACGTCTGGTCCTTCAGCTTGCCGCGATGCTGCGACACGAGCGCGGCCAGGATATTGTCTTCGTCGGGCTTATCCCCGTTCAGGATCCCGACCGCGTCCTGCCCGCTATCGCGCAGTCCATCGGCATCCGTGAGAGCGGCACGCTGCCGCTGCGCGAGTCGCTAGTCCATGTGCTACGCGATCGCGAGCTCGTGCTCGTGCTCGACAACTTCGAGCAGGTGCTCCCCGCCGCGCGCGGCGTATTGGAGTTGCTGATCGCCTGCCCACGGGTCAAGGCCCTGGTCACCAGTCGCTCCGCACTCAACGTGCGCGGCGAGCGCTGTTTTCCCGTTGCGCCGCTCGCCTTGCCCGACCCCGACCAACTCGCTTCGCTGGATGACCTGTTCCGCGTGCCCACTATCGCGCTGTTCATCGATCGCGCCAGCGCCGCGCGGCCGGACTTCTCCGTCACCACGGTGGAGGATGGCCGCCTGGTGGCCGGCATCTGCGTGCGGCTGGACGGTCTGCCCCTGGCCATTGAGCTGGCCGCCGCGCGCATCCGGCATCTCAGCCTGCGCCAGCTCCACGACCGCCTCGGCGAGCCCACCTTCCTGAGCGTGCTCGCCGAGGGCCCTCAAGATCTGGCCGATCACCAGCGCACCATGCGCTCGACCATCGCCTGGAGCTACGACCAGCTCGACGACACTTCACGGCAGCTGTTTCGCGCCCTGGGCGTCTTCGTGGGCGGCGCCACGCTCGATGCGGTCGAGGCCGTCTCCGGCATGACCGACGAAGCGCTGGCGGCCGGATTGGACGCGTTGCTGAATGCCAGTCTGCTTCAGTCGGCTGATGCAGCGGGCGCTCGACGTTACACGCAACTCGTGACACTGCGCGCCTTCGCGCAGGAGCGGCTGCGCGCCGCGGGCGAATGGGATACGGCCCGCCAGCGTCATGCCGAACATTTCCGCGGACTGACCAACCTCATCGATCTGCTCGCGGTGGACATGCCTGAAGGCTTGATGGAACGGCTGGAGATCGAGCACGACAACGTGCGCGCCGCGCTGCGATGGGCGCTGGAGACCAGCGCCACCGCGCTTGGTCTGCGGATGGTGGGTCCCTTGTGGCGCTTCTGGCAAGCGCATTCCTATTACCTGGAGGGGCTGGATTGGTTCGAGCGGTTCGTTGCGCAGGCCGGAACTCCGGCAACGCCTGAAGATCAGGCCGCGCTGGCAGAGGTCTGGACGGGCGTGATGGTGATGGCACACCGGCTCGATCGCTTCGAGCGTGCCCGGGAGGCCGGCGAGAACGCCCTGGCGCTGTGGCGGGCGCTGGGGTCCAAAGTGCACATCGCCGGCGCCTTGTCGAACCTGGGCAACCCCCTGACTGCGCTGCACGAAAACGACCGCGCGCTGGCCCTCTATGCGGAGTGTCTCGCGATCCTGCGCGAGCTCAACAATCGTCCTGGCATGGTCTTTCCCCTCCTGAACCTGGGTGGGTTGTACTATGAGCGCGGCCAGCCGCGCGAGGCGCTGACCTACTACGAAGAGTCCCTCGCGCTCAGCCGCGAGTTCGGCGAGAGCGACTGGGCCCGCGGACTCACATGGAGCAACATCGGCGAAGCGTATGTCAGCCTCGATGATCCATCCCGTGCGGTCGCGGTAGTCGAGCCGGCCTATCAGCTCTTCACGCGCGAACATGACCATTACGGCGCGGCGGCCTGCGCCTTCACGTTGGGGCGCGCCGCATGGCGCCTGGGAGAGTTGGTGGCCGCATGCGCGCACCTGGACGAAGCGGAGCGCCTCTTCCGCGCCATGGGCAGCCTGAGCACAACGGTACGCGTCCTGTACTTCCGTGCCAGTCTCGCGCTCGAACAAGCGGACGTCGCCGCATGCTGCCGCGACCTGGCGCAGGCGCTCCACGATCTCGCCGGCCAGTCGCGCGAGCGCGAGTACGTCTGGTGTCTGGTCGAGCGCGCCGGCACCCTCGCCCGCCATCGCGGCGACCTGCAGCGCGCGGCACGGCTGTACGCCGCCGCTATCGCCCGCCGCGACTCTGTTCCCGGGCCCCTGGAGCCCAGCGAGCGCGACATCCGCACGCGCGATCTCGCGACCTTGCGCACAACCCTGGGCGAGGATGAGTTCGCCGCGGCCTCGCATGCGGGCCGCGCCATGACGCTCGAACAAGCCACCGCCCTGACCCGCGAAGAACTACAGCTTGGCTCCTGATGACATTGAATGATCGTATCACGATGCTATCGGTCGCCTATAGACAAACCCACATCACTCACATGGAACCGACCTCCCGCCGCGTCTTTCGCTGTTCCCACACCGCGCCACGTGTGCTCATCTCTCCCCATTTCCGGTCAATACCGGCCAAACCCGGTCACCACTTTGCCGCCCACCGTCCACCACCAGCCTGTCCGCCTTGCATTACCAGAACGCGCGTTCTATGCTTGCGTAGGGGCAACAGCGGCACCAGGCGTTCGTGCTGGCGCGCCTCTGAAAACGTCAGGAGCCTGATCGATGCCACAGGCAGTCGTGCTTGATGGGGGCTGTGGCATTTTTGTGGTATTCCGGTTGTCTAGAGGCCCGCCTAACCCCCGCATTTTCCGCCTCCCGTGTGACCACCAACGTTTTTTGTGGCATTTTGTGGCATGCTCGCTTACCTAATCCATTCACTCGCTCTCCATCTCCCACCCACTCAACACATCAGATATACTATGCGCGCGGAGGGAAACGACCATGACCGATCCAACCACCCCGGCAACCGGCGATATCCGCGCTCAAGTAACCGCCCTGCTCGCGTCCGAGGGCGACCGTGGCGCGCTGCTGCGCGAACTCGACACTCTGGCCAGCGCCAACATCGCCAACGGCTTCGACGCCTGCGCCGACCTGTGGGCGCCTGCTCTGTACGCGCGCGACTCCGTGTTCTTCGAATACTTCCTGCTGCGCTACCTGCACCCCGATCACGATGCTATCATTCGCACATTGCTGCCGCGCGCCGAGTCCGCCGGCCAGGACGCCCTCTTCACCGGCCTCTATCGCAAGATCGCCGAGCAAGGCACCTGGAACGGCGAACTGCTGGCCATGGCCCAGTCCACCGACCCCGACGATGCTGTGCTCCACGCGCTGCGACGGCGCGATCCCGGCGCGCAAGCCTTCGCACTGGGAGACGAGGCCGCGCTGGCCCTCTATCGCCGCAACCCCACCACATTCGCGCCCTTCATTCTGGCGCACGTCCAGCGCCAGTGGGACGGCGACGACGAAGACTTCGCTCAACTTCGCGCTGAGGCGCGCGCACGCGGCGATGAAGCCACCTACTGGGCGCTCTTTCGCGAGTTGGCCGAGCCCTCCGAATGGGCCGCCGAATTGCGCCAACTGCTCAAGCATCCCGTGCCACCCAGCGAGATCCTTGGCGCGCTGCGCCAGCGCCAGCCGCACGACACCGACGAGCTCGATGCCGGCATCTTTGCTGATTTCGTCGAGCGCTACGGCGCCGCGGTCATCCCCTACATCGAAGAAAATCTCGAGTGGGTTGCCCCCCGCCAGGCCGCGCGCCTGCTGCCCGTCATCCAGCGGCTGGGCGACGAGCCCGTCTACTGGCGCATCTTCTTCAAGGCCGGCAATGCCCACCAGTGGAACGAGGCGCTCCGCCAGCTGCTCGCCCAACCGCTCGCCGATGACGACCTGGTCCGCGCGCTGGCACGCCGCACGCCGCCGCTGCCCGCGCCAGGCTGGCAAGTGACACCCGCCACCGCCCAGACGCTGTACGAGCGCCACCCACGTCTCTTCCGCCCCTTTCTGGAGCGGACGCTGGGCGAGGCCACGCTGCCGCTCTTCCAGGCCGCCGAAGACGCGGGCGACGAAGACTTCCTCGATTTCCTGACCTACCGCTTCCTGCGCCTGATGAGCACCCTGGTGTACAACGCCTATCCCACGCCGGCCCAGCTCAGTTGGCGCAAACCCGATCCGCGCTCCCAGAAGCACCTCGAAGAGATCGGCGGCGTCCTCACCGCGCGCTTTGATCGCCTCTTCGCCGAGCTGCCCACCAAATACGTTCACCATGCCGCAAACACGCTCGCCCGCTTCGACGCGGGCGAACCTGGCCTCAGCCCACGCGAGGTCGCGCTCAACCCCGCCATGGCCTATCTCCACTCCCAACATCGCGAAGACTGGTGCCGCTCGGCTCACGCCATCCGCGAGTTGCTCGAATCGCCCCACGTGCGCGTGCAAGTGATCGGCCTGACCTTGCTCGGCGCGGGCGGCGAGGACGCTGCCGATCGCGTGCGCGAAAACCTGCTCCCGCTCCGCGCCCTGCTGCTGGGTTCGGACCCGCGTGTCGTCAAGCGGCAGGCGCTGCTCTGCCTCGAACACGCCGGCCGTCAGAGCGCCGCCCTGGCTGGCCAGTTACTGCCCGTGCTCGAAGACACGCTCTACTTCCGCGGCAAACACGCCATCGACGAATCCATCATGGTGAGCTTCGTGCGCCTGAAATCCTTCTGGTCGGCGCCACCCCCGGCCACCCAGCCAGCCTGATTGAATGCGACTCCAGGAGAACGTGCATGGAACTCGTCCTCGCCTACGATCACCGCACCTCGCTCGCCACCACGCGTGGCGCCGCCGCCCTCGACTTCGCCGCCAATCTCTTCCGCCGTCCCGTCAGCTTCCGCGGCCGCGTCAAGGACCCCATTCTGTTGCGCCAGCTCTTGCTCGCGCTGCACCAGGGCATACTCAGCGACGCCCGCTGGAGCGATCCCGATGTGTTGCGGCGCACGCTCGATCCCGTCATCACCGTACACCCCGACCAGCTCTGCTTCGAAGCCTTCAGCAACGACCAGTCGAGCTATCTGCGGGTCGCGGCGCCGCTCTCCGCCTTCGAGGTTGAGGGCGAGGTGCGCTACGGCACCACTAACATTGATTTCAACGCTGGTCTGCGCGATGCGCTGGCCAGCCTGCGCAGTTCGCGGCGCACGCTCTTCCGCGTCGGCGCGGGCGGCTTTGGCGTCTCCACCACTGTCGGCGCCGACACCCAGGATCACTTCGAGCGCAAGGTGGATGTACCGGACGAGTGGGTCAAGGGCTTCATGCAGGTGCAGGGCGCGCTGGCAATGCGGCCCTTCGTCTTCGACGCTCGCCCCGCCGACCTGCTCACCGCCATCGCCTACTTCCAGGACAACAAGCCCCCCTCCCTGCCCCACGGACTGCGCTTCGAATTCCAGCCCGATGCCCCCATCGCCATCGCGCTGGAGCCCTGGGAACGGCGTTTTCCCCTGCGC
>DASYGC010000698.1:0-4126 GCA_036000225.1 Ktedonobacterales bacterium
GCTCGAACACGTACCCGACGCACGTTGACGCCGCCTTGCCGCGCGCCATAGAATGCGGGCATGCCGCGTACGACCGAATCTGACACAAATTCGCTCCCAGAGAGGTGCCACCATGCCCCAGGCCGCGCGCATCTTCGTCAGTCATAGCAGCGAGAACAGCGCCTGGTGCCACGAGTTCGTGACGGGACTGCGCTCCGCCGGTGCCGACGCCTGGTACGACGAGCACAACCTGGGCTACGGCGTGCTCATGGATGTAATCGAGCGCGAGATGCGCGACCGCCCGATCTTCATCGTCGTGCTCTCGCCACATGCGGTGGCTTCGCGCTGGGTGCAGCGCGAGATGCAGGCGGCCATCATCCTGCAGGACGAGCAGCCCGAACGCATCATCATCCCGGTACTGGCGGAAAAGTGCGACATCCCCGTCTTCTGGCGCACCTACAAATACCTGAGCGGACCCAGCAACACCAGTCTGCCCGCCACCGAAGCCGCGGCCCGCGTGGCGCACACGCTGGCGCTGGTTCCCGCCGCCGCACCAGCCGCGCCAGTGCCCGCCGCCCCCAGCGAAACGGCGGAGCAGGCGTGGGAGCGCGGCAAGGGGCTGCGCACGCAGGGGCGACACCAGGAGGCCCTGGCGGCGTTCGAGCGGGCCGTCCATCTTGACCCAAGCGACCCTAGATATTGCAACAGTAAGGGTCTCGCGCTTCATGAGATGAAGCGGTACTTGGAGGCTCTAGCTGCTTACGACGATGCGGTTGAACTCAATCCCACTTACGCCCTCGCCTGGAATGGCAGAGGAAATGTACTGTGGGATCTAAAGCGCTATGAGGACGCGCTATCTTCTTACAAGAGAGCGATCGATGCTGACCCCAAGGCCGCATATGCCTGGGGTAACACAGGAGCCGCATTGCGCCATCTCGGACAGCGTCAGGCTGCTCTAGATGCCTACAACCATGCGCTCACTCTCAGTCCCAAGCTTGCATATGCCTGGAACTACAAGATCGCCCTGCTCGATGAGCTGGGCCGCGAAGCTGAAGCCGATGAGGCGCGGCGGCAGCGCGACGCGGCGCTGAAGGGAAGTTGAAGTATGGCGGCGGGCGACTACGGCGAGCGGTATTGCATCATCGGCGCGGGATCGTCGGGCATCACGGCGGCGAAGAACCTGAAGCAGTTGGGCATCGCGTACGATGTCATCGAGCGCGAGGACGGTGTCGGCGGCAACTGGTACTACGGCAAGCCCAATAGCAGCATCTACCGCTCGACGCACCTGATCTCCTCGAAGCCCATGACCGAGTACACCGACTTCCCCATGCCGCGCGACTATCCCGACTATCCCAACCACGCGCAGATCCTGGCGTACTTCCAGGCCTATGTGGAACGCTTCGATCTGGCGCGCGACATCCAGTTCAACACCACCGTCGAGCGCGTCGCGCCGGCGGGCGACGGCTGGGATGTGACGCTGGGCAGCGGCGAGATGCGCCACTATCGCGGCGTGCTGATCGCCAACGGGCACAACTGGTGTCCCAAGTATCCCGAGTATCCCGGCGAGTTCGCGGGCATGAAGCTGCACTCGTCGGAGTACAAGACGCCCGACGTGCTGGCGGGCCGGCGCGTGCTGGTGTTGGGCGCGGGCAATTCGGGCTGCGACATCGCCTGCGAGGCGGCGACCCACGCCGTAACGACGTTCCACAGCACGCGCCGTGGCTACTACTACATGCCCAAGTATCTCTTCGGCCAGCCGGCGGACCAGATCGGCGAGCGCATGCTCGATCTCAACGTGCCCCTGGGCATGCGCCGCGCCATCGCCAACTTCCTGTACGGCATGACGGTCGGTGACCTCAGCCGCTTCGGCGTACGCCGGCCCGACCATAAGTTGTTCGAGACGCACCCCATCATCAACTCGCAGATGCCGTACTACGTCGGTCACGGCGACATCATCATCAAGCCCGATGTCGCGGAGTACCGTGGCGACAGTGTCGCGTTCGTGGATGGCACCGTCGAGCCGATTGACCTGATCGTCTACGCCACCGGCTTTCGCATCGTCTTCCCCTTCATGGACTCCGACCTGCTCAACTGGCAAGATGGGCACCCCAGTCTCTTCCTCAATGTCTTCCATCCCACCGCCGACAACCTGTTCGTGCTCGGCCTGATCCAGCCGGACAGCGGTCAGTTCGGGCTGGTGGACCGCCAGGCGCAACTGGTCGCACGCTTCATCCACGCCCAAAAGCGCACCCCCGCGCGCGCCAATCGCTTCCGCCAGCTCAAGCGGCGCGGGCAGGAGAACTACAGCGGCGGTGTGCGCTATAAGGAGTCCACACGCCACTATGTGGAGATCGAGCACCACAGCTATCGCCGCCGGCTGGAACGCTACATCCGGCTGTTAGGGATGTAGCACGTCAGGCGGATGGTTGAAAGTCGCGACGCCGCCCTCTAAATGGCTTGTGGGCAGCGAAGTCCGCTGGCGCGCAATACTATCCCGCAATACTATTCAAAGATGGCACCAGACATCGTGTTCGCAGGTCGGTGCCCACCTGCCGCAACCTTTACCGAAACAGAATTAGAAGGGTAGCTTCAGTGCCCGTGCTGCCCTACCACGCACGCTCGCTTTGCACTCCACGCCCGCCCTTCGATGCTGATTGGACGGAATTGTGCTGGCGCAGACTAAGCTAATTGGGTCCACGTCGAGACCCAGAGGGCGTACAGCCGTACGCCCTTACGGAAAACGGGCTGTTGGTACGAGCGCACCAGGAGGGCATGATGAGCGGGACGCGTGTACGGCGCACGGCGGCTCAGGATGATCGCGAGGACAGCATCGGGCACGCCGCCCTGGACCTGGCACCAGCGGCGCGGAGCCTCGCGGCCTCGGCGACGCTGGCGATGAATGAAGCAGTGGCCCAGCGCCGCGCGGCGGGACGCGAAACGTTGCACCTGGCGTTTGGCCAGGCGTCGTTCCCGCTGCATCCGCTGCTGCGCGCGGCGCTCGCGGACGCGGCTGACGCGACAGGCTATGCGCCGGTGCAGGGGGTGCCGGCGCTGCGCCAGGCGATCGCGGCGTATCTGACGCGTACGCGCCGGCTCAGCGTCGCACCCGAGCAGGTCATCGTCGCGCCGGGCAGCAAGCCGCTGCTCTATGCGCTGCTGCAGGTGCTGGATGGCGATGTGCTGCTGCCCGTCCCTTCATGGGTGAGCTACGCGCCACAGGTGCGGCTGGCCGGACGCCGCGCGATTGACGTGGCGACCGATGCCGACGACCACCACCGGCTAACGCCCGCGGCGTTGACGGCGGCGCTGGAAGGCGCGCGGCGCGCCGGGGCCGATCCGCGCATCCTGCTGGTGAACACGCCCAGCAATCCGACCGGCGGCATGTTCGCGCCGGAGGATGTGGCGGCGATCGCTGGCTGGGCACGCGAGGCCGGGGTGACGCTCATCAGCGACGAGATCTACGCCGAACTGGCGCATGGCTGGCGCGCGCATGTGTCGCCGGCCCAGTATTACCCCGAAGGCAGCATCGTGACCGGCGGCCTTTCCAAAGGCTTCTCGGCGGGCGGCTGGCGCCTGGGCTATGCCGCGGTGCCCGCCGGCGCGGCGGGTGCGCGCCTGATGGACGCGTTGCGCGCGCTGGCCAGCGAGATCTGGTCCGCCGCCAGCACGCCGGTGCAACGGGCCGCCGTGGTGGCCTACACGCCGTCTCCAGAGCTCGACACCTATCTGCGCCAATCGGCGCGGTTGCACGGCGCCGTCACGCACCGGCTCCACGCGAGCCTGACGGGACTGGGCCTGCCCTGCCCGCGGCCGGCGGGCGCCTTCTACCTCTACCCCGATTTCGCCCCCTGGCGCTCCGCGCTGGCACAACTGGGCGTCACCACCAGCCAGCAACTCGCCACCTATCTGCTGGAACAGTGGGATATCGCGACCCTGCCCGGCTCCGATTTCGGTGAGTCGACTGCGGCGCTGCGGCTACGCCTGGCGACGAGCATGCTCACCAGCCCGGCTGCCAGCGGCGCTGAGGCCGATAGAGACGCCGCCGCGTGGGAGTTGCTGGCGCGTGCCGACCAGGCGTCCTTGGATGATGCCGGCGCAGCTGAGTTCGCGCTCGATCTGCCCGAACTGGCGCGTGCCGAAGAGCGCT
>DASYGC010000699.1:0-8889 GCA_036000225.1 Ktedonobacterales bacterium
TGGGCCGCGGTGGCGGGTTCCGTGGCGGACGCGATCGGAGTGGGAAAGGGCGTGGCGGCTGGAGCATCGGCGGGGATCGGAGGATCGGGGGTAGTGCTGCTGGCGGCAGCCGGCACGGGGAGCAGGGGAGCGGAGGGGTCATCGGACATGGCGAGGGCGATTTCAAGGGCGCGGGTGATGATCTCGTCGTCGCGGGGGGTGAGGATGTGGGAGCGGGAGTTGGGCGGGGTGAGGTTGGGGTTCATACGGGTGATCCTTTCGATGAAGGGGGCGAAGGTGCTGGGCGAGGCAGTGCTACGGGGCGCTACTTCGCGCTGCTTCGCGTCGCGGGCGCACGATGGCAGCAGGATCACTATAGAACATGTGTTCAGTGGTGAGAAGGAAAATGGGGGTGGATGCGGAAAGTGGTGACGAGAGTTGACCGGAGGTGACCGGAGTTGTCCAGAGTCCAACACGCACTATGCGCTGGCGAAGCAGCTGGATGACGTTACCGCGCGAGGTGAGCGGGGTGGTGGGGGCAACTCGCCGACTGAAGCTCGGCTGCTAATACCAAATCCAGTCGTATCGTCGCGGTTTGCCAGCTTGGAGGAAAAGTGGGTCTCTTCAGGACAACCCGTTGCGGTATACTGCATGCTGAACTGAGGGTGACACCGCACGATGAACAGAGGAGACGACAGCAATGTCCACCACAGCCTGCGCGTTCGCCGTGGTCCTGGAACGCATCGGGCGCCAGACGCTTGCCGAGTTGGAAGGCATGCCTGAGGCGTTGTTGAACCAGCCGCTCGATCTGCCGGAAACCAACACACTCTACGCGCTGGCGACGCACCTGGTTGGCGCGGGCGAGTACTGGGCGCTGGTGCTGGTCGGCAAGCGCGACATTGCGCGCGACCGGCCCGCGGAGTTCCGGGCGAGCGGGACGCTCAGCGATCTCGTCGCGCGGTACGAACGCTGGATCGCCGAACTGCATCCCGCGCTCGATCCGGTGCCCGATGTGGCGCTGGACGAGATCGCCGCCGTTCCCGCCGCGTATCAGTGGCAGGGCGATGTTGCCTTGACCCTGCGTGACTGCCTGCTGCATGCCGTCGAGCACAGCGCGCTGCATCTCGGGCACATCCAGCTCACGGCGCAGTTGCTGCGGAATGGGGTGGTGGGTGGGGGCGATTGAGAGGCAGTGCGGAGAAGAAATGGCGGGGGGTGCCGCAGAGAGGGGCATGGGTGGCAGAGCAGGCGTGTGGCGAAGCAATGGCGAGATGTGCGCCGGTGGCGGGCAGGGGTGGCAGAGCAGGCTTGTGGAATGAATCCCACGATTAATCCGCTAAGCGAGATGACGAGCGGGTTGGCACCGGCCGGTGATCCTATAGAAAGGTGTCGCGCCGGTGTGGGCCGAGGAGGCATGGAATATTTCGTGCCTCCGCGGTTGCGCCAGCGAGCGGATGTCGTGGCGTTCGCGCCAGGTCATGCGCGGTTCGGGGGTAGCGTTGCGCAAGGCTAAACTGCTCCTCCACTGGGCGCTTTGACACTGGATAACCTCGCCCTCGGCTAGATGCTGACTCAGCAACGCTTCGGCGCGCGCCTCTGGCGCCGTCGCCCGCTGGTTCGCGAGCGATGCGATGCGATGCGATGGCGAGCTATTTCATGTCCGCTATCCGCAAGACGTGGCGATGGCCACCGGAATGCTGCGTCAGCGACATTCCGCGGGCAAAGATGCGGGCAAAGATGCGGGTGAAAATACGGATTTTGTAGGACATAGCGGGCACCCTCAGAGTACAGTTGGGAGTAGCCGCTTTGGCTGGCGAGCCATGAGCGCCGTGGCTCAGGCTATCCCTGGGAATGGCATTCCCCCCTACGAAACGAGGCTCGCGCATGGTCCGATCACTGTTGTCTCGTCATCACCTCCTCGCACTTGTGCTCGGTGTCAGTGGATTATTGATACTGGCTGGTTGTGGCGGCGCGAGCGCTCAGCCCACTGGCGGTGCGTCGCCGGGCAGTACCTCATTACACGCTACCGCTACGTCCGCCCATGCGAGCGGCGGTCCGCTGTCCAACATCTGCCCGCTCATCACCCCTGCGCAACTGCAACAGATCACGGGAATGGCCTTCAACGCGGGCATTGACGTGCATCCCGGTGGCGCGCCCGCGCCAGGGGAGACCAACGACGCGCACTGTGGCTACCAGCAGACGGTGAATGCATACTCCAATGTGGGTGACTCCGCGCTCTGGTTCAGCTCAACCGCCGGTGCGGACGCCTTCTATACGGGTCTCAGGACGAACTACGGCCCTGAGGGCGCGAATCCGGTCGATGTCAGCGGTGTTGGGGATAAGGCGTTCGCGTTCCGAGGCGGGCTCTTTGTACTCAAGAGCAGTGTCGTGTTCTTTGTCACCTATATCGTGCCCACAACACACCAGGCCGATGTCAGCGCTGAGACGCGGATCGTGCAGATCGTGCTGCCTCAACTGTGAGCCTGCCACGCTCCCCACATAGCGGGAGGACGGCTTGACTGGTTTGCCGTTCGAATGGAGCGAGAGCGCCAGGCGCGAGATCGCTCGTGCTCCTATGCTTGCTCCAATTCACCCAGCAACCGCGCCAGCGGCGTTGCCCGGCCGGCTTCCCAGGCTGCGGCGAACTCCGCCGCTGGCAGGGCCGCGCGCAAGGCCGCGAGGTCGCGATCGCCGTCCTCGCGTCCCGTCGCGGGCAGTGGCGCGGTGGTGCGCTCGCGGAGTAGTGCCGCGGCGCTATAGAGCTGTATTGCCTGCGACGCGCGCCCTTCACGCCGGTAGATTGACGCGCAGCCGTCTAAACAATCAGCCAGACCTTGCGTGTTGTTGGCGGCGTGGAACAGCGCGGCCCCTTCACGATAGGAGGACCGCGCGTGCGCGTAGGCGCCCTCGTCGCGGGCCAGGTCTCCCAAATTTTTGCTCACATGGGCAAGCGCCCACTGCAAGCCTGTCTCGCGGCACAAGGTTGCGCTCTCGTCCAGCAATGCGCGCGCGTGCGCGTAGTCGCCCTGGGCGATGGCCACCGCGCCCATGTTGCTCAACAGTTGGGCGATGCTCCCGGTGTCCGCCTGCTCACGACGGATCACCAGGCATTCCGCGTAGAGCAGTGCGGCGCGGGCATGGTGCTGTTGTCGGTGCGCCAGGTCGCCGAGGTTTTGCAGCGCGACACCGATGGCGTGGCGATCTCCCACTCTTCGCTTGAGCGCGAGACTCTCCTCGTAGAGCGCCGTGGCCCGGAGATAGTCCCCCTGCTCGATCAGCACCGCTCCGAGATTGTTCAGCGCGACAGCGGTGAATTGATCGTCCCCGAGCCGCTTAAACTCCGCGAGCGCGTCTTCGAAGAGCTGGGCCGCGCGCGCATAGTCCGCCTGGAATTTTGCCACATTACCGCCCAGGACCAGCGCCGCGGCGGTCCAGCGGGCATCCCCCAGGTGTTGATAGAGCGCACCGCTGGCGGCAGCCAGCTCGCTCGCCCGACGATAGTCGCTCTGCTCGGCCGCCAACACGCCGGCGGTATACAGGGCGCGTGCCCGTGGGCCCTCCAGTTCGGGAGCGGGAATGCTTGCCGCACGGGCGAGGAGTTGTTCCAGCCACATTCTGCCTTCGCTCAAGTGGCCACGCACATACCAGAAGCGCAGCAGCGGACCAGCCAGGCGCAACCCAAGCAACACTTCTCCGCTCGCCAGCGCCCAACCTATTGCCGCTTGTATGTTGTCGTACTCGCCCGCGAGCCGGTCCAACCAGGCATCCTGGTCAGGACCGGTCAGTTGGGGCGCCGCCAACTCCGCCAGGGCCATGTAGTATGCGGCGTGGGACCGCCGTGGCGCCGCTGCCTCAGCGCTCGCATCCAATTGCTGTACAGCATACTCTCTGATTGCCTCAAGCATGCCGAACCGTGGCTCAGCGGCGGCTTCGCCTATCTGGCGTACGAGACTCTTATCAATCAGCCTAGCCATGCCATCAAGCACGCGCGAGGCGCTAGCCGGTGAACAGACCGCTTCGGCGGCGCCGAGGGTCCAGCCGCCAACAAAGACGCCTAACTGTCTGAAGAGCGCCTGCTCCTCCTGGTCCAGCAGGTCGTAGCTCCAGGCGATGGTGTGCTCCATCGTGCGCTGACGCGCGGGCAGGTCGAGCGCGCCACCGCTCAATACGCTCAATTGATGTTCCAACCGCGCGAGCAGCGCCGTGGGCGACAGTAGTTTGAGCAGCGGCGCCGCCAGCTCGATGGCGAGCGGAAGGCCGTCGAGCCGACGGCAAATGTGCGCCATAATCGGCGCGGTCGCCGCCGTGACCTCGAAGGCGGGTTTAATGGCGCGTACGCGCTGGAGCAGGAGGGCGATCGCCGCGTAGCGGGTCAGGTCACCCTCCGAGGTCAGAATGTGACGGGGATCTGGGAGCTCCAGCGGTGGCACCGCATACTCCTGCTCGCCGCGCACCCGCAGCGCGGCCCGGCTGGTCACCAGGGCCTTCACCTCTGGGTGTGCGGCCAGCAGTTCAGCGATCTGGGGCGCCGCGGCTACCACTTGCTCGAAATTGTCGAGCGTGAACAGCACCTGCTTGCCCCGCAAGGACGCCGAGAGTTGATCGGCAGCCAGGGGACTGCCAGGGTCATGAACACCCAGCGTTTGAGCGATCATGGTGAGGACGGTGTTTGGATCCCTCACGGCGGCGAGATCCACGAAGTGAACGCCATCGCGAAACTCGGCCGCCGAGCTGCCCGCCACCTGGACCGCGAGCCGGGTTTTGCCGATACCCGCCGGACCGATGAGCGTCAACAAGCGCACGTCTGGGCGACGCAGGAGATGGGCCACCATCGCCTCGTCGTGCTCGCGGCCAATGAGGCGGGTCAAGTAGGCCGGCAGTACCGGTGCCGCGTGCGACACCGGTATCTCAGCGACGGGGCCGGTGGGCGGCAGTTGATAGGCAGCGGCTTCAAACGCGGCGCGCTCCTCCGTTTCAAGTCGCAGTGCGGTCATCAGCAGCTCCACGGTGTCGCGATGTGGCTTGCGATTGATGCCGCGTTCGAGCGCGCTGATAGCCTCCGTACTCAGACCGGCGCGTTGGGCAAGTTCTTGCTGGGTTACGCCAAGGCTCTGGCGTCGGAGTTTCAGCACAGCGGCGAATGGAAGCGTCTGCTCGGTGTTCATGGCTTGCGCATGCCCCTTCCCCCACACGATCGGTCTGTCACCGCCGTTCCAGCGCGACGGAGACCGCGCGCGTCTCCCGCGCATTTTCCAGCGTGCGTGCTCCTACGCCCGCCCCCACGCCGCCGGTGAGCACAGCAACCAACTGGCAGGCGCGCTGGTCCACCCAGAGAGCGTTGCCACCGCGGCTCCATTCGATGCCCGCGCCAAAGATGGCCCAACTCAGCACCAAGGCCAGCTGCTGGCGCAGCGCTGGTGGGAGGCCCTCCGCTGGGGCGTCCGCTCCAGCCAGGCCAGCACATACGTGTTGAGTTCCCGCTGTACTTTGGCTTCCGTCATCGGACTCAGTTTCCGCCGCGGCGCCTGACCCTGGCAATGCCCGTGGAAGCGCGCCAACGATTCGAGCACCGTCACGATCAGCAGGCGCAGCCCTTTCGCCGTAAATGGCGCCGCGGGTGACATGCGGCTGGTCACCGTTTCGCGGAACCACGCGCCAATACGTCGTCCAGCAGTTCACATTTGTCCACAAAGGGGGCATAGAAGGACGCACGATTCACAGTCGCCCGCTCCGCGATATCCTGGACGCTGATGCGGTTGAAATCACGCCTCAGGGCGTCCCGCCGCAAAGTCTGCCTACGCAGACCGCAGAGAGATGATATCACCCTCCTCAGGAGCCCTCGCGTTGGTCGCGCTGTGGCTCCGCGGTTTTCTGACACTTCGGGGCCAGTGTTGCCTAAGCAACTATTCCGCCAGTTTGCGGATTGCCCGCGCGGCGCGCCGCGCGTAACATTCTACCTAACAGGTGTCGTGTGCGCAACATCTGCCGGAAGATCACATGCAACGTTCACACTCCCCGTCGCGTCCGTGCGGCGCGACGGGGAGTACACTTGAAGTAGTAGCGCGCGGTGCGATGGTCACCGTCCAGGTTTCACCCGAATAGAGCCAGGTCAACCGCGGCTCGGGTGTAGGCAAGCGCATAACGAGGTCCAGAGTGACACTGCGCTACTACACCCGTGCGCGACGACGGACCGGTGCCGTTCATGCGTACGTCGTATCACGCGCCGCAACAGGCCGAAGCGCCGCCGCAACAACCGGTGGAGGTGGCGGCGCTGAGCGCGGTGGTCGCGGGGGTGGAAGACGCTTGGGCCGTCACTGGTCGGGTGGCGCGAACGAAGGCGCTGGCGAGTTTGCCATCGCCAGCCTCCCAGCCGGTGGGGAGGGCACTGGTATCCAGCCCGGTCTCGGCGACGGTGTAGCGGCGGGTGATGGTGACGCTCACCTGCTCGAAGCCAGCCTCAATGAGGAGTTGCTGGTACTCTGCGATGTCCAGCGCACCGGCCAGGCAGCCTACCCATGCCTCCATATTCTGGCGCAGGGCGGCAGGCACGGGACCATCGGCCACTACGTCGGAGACCGCGAAGCGGCCGCCGGGCTTGAGCACGCGGAAGGCATCGCGCAGCACCTGGCTCTTGTCGGCAGCCAGGTTGATGACGCAGTTGCTGATGACGACATCCACGGATTGCGCGGGGAGTGGAATCGCTTCAATGCGCCCTTTCAGAAATGCGACATTGGTCGCGCCGGCCTTCGTCTTGTTCTCCTGCGCGAGGGCCAGCATCTCGTCGGTCATGTCCAGTCCGTAGACAAAGCCCGCCGGCCCCACACGGCGCGCCGAGAGTAGCACGTCGATGCCACCGCCGGAGCCGAGGTCGAGCACGGTCTCGCCCACGCGCAGATCGATGAGCGCGGTGGGATTGCCGCAGCCCAGCGAAGCGAGCACGGCGGTTTCGGGCAGCCCCGCCACATCGCCCGCCGCATACAGGTCACCAGTTACGACATCGGTCTCGCTCGCGGAGGCGCCGCAGCATGCCTTTCCACCAGCGCGCACGGCCTGGGCCGCGGCGGCATAGCGCTCGCGTACGCGCTCGACAACGGTATCGCCAGTTGGTTGAGTCATCGTCGGTTCTCCTTCCATCGACGTTCTTCGATGGATCATCGCCAAAAAAAGGACTCCTAAAGCAGAGCCCTGACCATGGCCAGACTGCGTTCGCCGGTCTCCGTTGCCCAGTAGTACGACCACACGCCGCGCTTTTCCCAGGCGATCAGTCCCGCGTCGCGCAAGATGCGGAGGTGGTGGCTGATGGTTGGCTGGCGCTGGTTGAATTGGGCGGTGATGTCGCAGACGCACAACGGCGCGGCCTGTTGGGCGAGCAGGTCCAGCATACGCAGTCGCGTTGAGTCGGCCAGCGCCTTGAGCTGGTCGGCCAGCGCGGCGGTATGCCGGGCTTCCAGCGTGGCCGGCGCCACCGGTCCACAGCAAGGCTCCGTGGGATCGGTGATTGCGCCGGTTGTTAAGGACGGAGAAGGCAGTGTCGTGTCCATGACAGGAGCATAGCGTATTCATCGAAGATTGTCAATGGAAGCCTCCGGGACCGGCGACTCTTCGCGCATGTTGGCATGGCGAGGAGCCGCACGTGACAGCAGCCTGGAGGGTGATACCAAATCCAGCGGCATTGTATCCAGCGGCATTGTCGCCGTTGATCAGCGGGTGAACCTCAATGCTACGACGACATGGCAAGAGATGCGCGAGTGGCGAGCGTGGGTGGTGGTCGAGGACGCGGGCTGAAGACACCGCTGCTAATACTGGTCCAGCGAGGTGGATCGGCGGGCGCCAGCGGGCGGGCGCTACCTATCAGTCGATGATAAGTAACGTGTTGTGCGGCTACCGGATGATCCAGAATGCGCAATACTCGATGGGCGCGCTCAAGGAGGTTGCTTCGCCCAACCACATTGTGGCTCCAGGCAGTTCCTTCACATGGAATTCCTGCCCGGTTGTCCCAGAAGACCAACTTTCACGCGCAGAATGTGTGAGGAAGTCTGGGTGTGGCTAGAACATCTCAACCGCCAGCCGTGCGATGCGCAGGAAATCGTGGTCGACCGTCGCCACGGTCAGGCCGTACTGGCGTGCGATGGCGGCGATCCAGACATCGTTCTGCTGCATCGGGCGACCAGTTGCCTGTAGATCGGCACAGATGGCTCCATAGATCTGTGCTGTCCCGTCGTCGCCAGCCACCAACTGGTGATGGTATTGAGCTAAGAATGCATCGTACAGGTCGAGAAATTTGGTGCTCTTGTGCCGGTAGGCATAGAGATATGCACCATAGTAGAGTTCTCCCAGCACGATGGTTGGCACATAAATGAACGAGGCACTCGCGAGGCGCGCCACGGTCCCGGGATCTTGCAATGCTAGCCGATTCGCGACGCCGGTATCGAGCAGATACTCCGGGAGGGAAGCCAGCATCTAGGGTTCAATCTCAGCCAGGATCTGCCGCATGTTGGCTTGTTCTTCCGGTGTAAGGGGGTATCGCTGGAAGAATCCGATGAGGTCTTGCGCGGGGATACGTGGGACGCCCTGTGCTGCATGCGGTGTCTGTGCGAGACACCGTGCCAGAACCAGCACACGTTCCAGATCGTCCGCAGCGAGCTGATCTAGCAAGCGATCAATTTCTTCCTTGATGGTTGGAGTGCCTGGCATGGCGCCACCTCCCTTTCATGACTCCGCAGCGGCCGACGGCAGGTGTGTCATTAACGCGGAATATTCCTGATGACTACAACGAGTTTACCACACTTGAGGCGTTGGAGACGTGTCAACACCTCTGGGAGCATGCACGGTTCGGCACGCAGTCTTATTGTCTTATGATACCAGCGGCTGAAGCCAGAATGGATACGGCTGTGGGGCGTCGATCGGGGG
>DASYGC010000700.1:0-4014 GCA_036000225.1 Ktedonobacterales bacterium
TCGAGATGCCCTGGCCCTCGCCGCTGGCCGAGACCATCGTCGCGGTGATGGCGCGCCAGGACCCCGGCGCCCCGGTGCTGCCCTTCATGCTCGCCGCCGTGACCGATGCCAAACATCTCACCCGCCTGCCCAGCCTGCGCCACTACTACGGCTTCAACCCGCTACGCACCGCGCGCGAGTTTCCCCTGCTCGAACAACTCCACGCCGTCGACGAACGCGTCCCCGTCGCGGCGCTGGAATTCGGCGTCCACGCGCTGACCGACATCCTCTGCGATTTCTGTCTCACTGCCAGCTAAGCGCCAGTCCACTCTGGGATGCCGCCTGGCATGCCGCGCCCAGCGCGCTTGGCGTGAACCGGGCAGACGCGAGATGGGACCGGGATCGGTCATGCCTGCCAGCGCCGGGACGTGCTACAATGGCGCTCGCCGCCACAGCAGCGGACATGGAGAACGGCGAGGTTGCGGATGGCTGGTGAGTGGACGCTGGATTTCTTGACCGTGGCGCGCCACGATGAGCCGCCCGCGCCGGACGTGGTGGTGCGGGCGCTCACGGGCGCGGGGTTGGGCGAGGTGGCGTACCCGGCGGCGATGCCACCGGATACCGGCTCACTGGCCACTGGCCGGCAGCGCCTGGGCGCCTACGCGCTGCGCGAGGCGCAAGGTCGGGCGACGGGGCGCATCACGGTCGTGCGGCACGAGCAGCCAGTGCTGGTGGGTATGGGGGAGGCGCCCTTCACCGTCCTCACGCTGGGCCTTGGCGGTGATGACGCGCGCACCCTGCGCGAGGGCCGGCTGGCGCTCAACTTGCGTGTGACGGTGGCGGACCCTGCTGGCGCCGCGTACCTGGGCTGGGCCACGCGCGTGCTGCTGGTGTTGCTGGGGGTGACGGAGGGAGCGGCGGTTGATCCGGCGGCGCAACGCTGCTACGGCCGCGTGCAGCTGGCGGGGTTGACCGCGGCGACCTCGCCCACGGCGCAGGTCGCGGTCCATGCGGATCCGTGGGGCTACGAGGCGTTCTGGCTGCATACGCATGGCGTGCAGAAAATGGGCCGGCCCGAGCTGGAACTGGTGGGGGTGCCGCGTGTGTTCGTGCCCGAGGCGCGCGCGCTGCTGCGCGATCTGATCGAGCAGCTCGCCGGTGGGGCGCGGCTCGCGGTGGGCCAGGAGGTGGACCTGGAGGAACTGGGACGGTTGGTGGCACTCGCGGCACCGTGTGATGTGGATCACGAGGCGCCCTTTGGGCGGCGACGGTTGGTGGATGCGCCAGCGCCGGGCACGGCGCTGGGGACGGTCGCGACGCGGCTGCTGGCGCGCACGGTGCTGGCCGATGCGGCGCGGCGGGCGGTGCGCGGCGATCTGCCCGCCGCGCTGGAGGCCGTGGAACGTCTGCTGGGTGCGCTGCCCGAAGATGGGGCGGCGCTGGCGTATAAGTCCGAGCTGCTACTGCGCGCGGGTCAGGCGCTGAGCGCGCTGGAGGTCGGCGAGCTGCTGGAGCTGCGCACGCCTGGCGATGCGCGTGGGGCGCTGACGGTCGGGCGGGCGCTGGCCGCGCTGGGGCGCGCGCGTGAGGCGGAGCGCGCCTTCACGCGGGCAATCGGCCTGGACCCCGATGACCCCGCGGCCTATGCGGCGCGCGCGCAGGCGCGCGAGACGCTGGGCCAGGTGGGCGAGGCGGCATCCGATCGCGCGCGCGCGGCGTACTTGCGGGAGTGACGCCGGGTCTCCCATGACTTCGGATGCTCGGTGTCGCCGCGGCGGACAGGGTTCATCAAACCACCTGGCTGGTGGTGTTGCCTCGGTTACCGGCGCGCTGCCGATTCGCCGTGTGGCACATCGGTGAGCGGCTCGCGCGGAAATGGAGCGGCGGCATCACGACTGGTACGCTGACGCTGCCAGCGCAAGGTCCAGAGCGCACCACCCTCGTCGCTTTCATGGCGCAGCGCCTGCCACCAGTCCGCGAAGAAGCCACCCGTCGCGGTCCGGCCCGCGACAAGCCAGGTGCCGATTACGCCGGCACTGAAGAGACCGAGCAAGGCGACCAGCGGCTTGACCGACACCCCCGTGCCGCCGCTATCAGGCGTGCCGGCTGCCTGTGGCACCGTGGCGCTCACCGCGGCGACGCCGACGCCCTGATGGTACGTGAGTTCGCCGCCGAAGTAGCCCGTCAGGCTCAGGGTCACGAGCAGCAGCAGCGCGCAGGCGAGATACCCCAGCGCCCAGCCGCCGGCGATGCCGCGCGGCGCCGTGAAGCGGACGACCATCAACGCGACCGCCAGCGCCACCGTCATGAGCGCGAAGCTCTGGTGTGAGGTCAGCAACGCCTGCACCACGGGTCCACCGCTCGTATGGTCGGGGCCGGTGATGGCGGCCACTCCCGCGCCGACGGTGCCCAGGACGAGGGTGAAGAATCCGGCGCGGGTCAGGCCAGGACGCCGCAGCCCGAAGCCCGCGCCATCGAGCACGACACTGGCGCAGAGCAGGGCGATGGGAAAGTGCACCACCATGGGATGCAACAACGGACGCAAGTTCTGAATCAGGCCACCAAGCATCAGGTATTACTCCCCAACTTTTGTCACGCCAGCGTGATGTCACCGTTGCTCTGTACCGTGATGGCGACCGGCGCGAGTGGCGTATTGGTTGGTCCCTGGAGCGCAGCGCCAGCATTGGCGGGATCGAACACCGCGCCATGGCATGGGCAATACAGATCTTTACTGCCCGGATCGTACTGCACGGGGCAGCCCGCATGGGTGCAGGTGGCATCATAGGCGACGAATTTGCCGTTGTCCAGATGCACCACCACACCGGGGTCGCCGTTGCTCGGGATGCTGAACGTGGCGGCGGAGTTGGTCGGAACATCGGCGACCTTGGCGATCACCGAGCTGCCTGCCGTGCCAGTGGACTGTGCCGTGCCCCCGGCGCCCGTGGTCGCGCCGGATGAACCGCCGCTGGTGACCGGACCCGGGACCGGCGCGGCGGGATGCACCGCGTTCCACAGCCAGACCAGGCCAAATGTCGCCGCCACGCCCGTGCCCAGGCCCGTAAGGAATGTGCGCCGGCTCTGCTCGCGCGTTGCCAGCACACGTCCGCCGCGGCGCTGGCGCGCGCGCAGATCCAGCGCTGGGCTGGCGGCGGGCGCCACCGGCGGCGACGCGCGCCGCGGCGTGGCCGCCGGCACGCTGAAGAGCAGCACCACGGCCAGTGGATGCCCGCTCGCGGTGGCGCGCCAGCGCTGGCGCACCCAGGCGGCGGCACGCATATCCAGATTGGGCAGGCCGGCGTGCGGGCGCAGCGCGAGCGAGATCCAGGCAAAGACGAACACGATATCCGCGCCATAGAAGTAGGGATAGATGCGCCAGCTTGCCGAGAGAAAGAAGATCAGGCTCAGCAGAAAGCCGAAAAAGGCGGCGGGCCGTGCCAGCAGGCCCACCAGTGTGCCCAGGCCGATGGCGATCTCGCCATAGGCGATCAGGCCGCCGAAGAAGGTGGCGTGCGGCAGCGCCACATGCAGCAGCAGCCAGCCGATGGGCGAGCCGTGCGCGAATCCTTGAATCTGATGGCCAATATAGCCGATCGCGGACGGCGTGAAGAACTGGGGATCGGTCAATTTCTGGATACCGGCGTACACAAACGTGATGCCCAGAAACAGCCGCAGCGGCAACAGCACCCAGCCAGGCTGGAGCGCGGCAACCCAGCGCGTGAGCGGGGATGCGGACACCGGCACGTCGCGCGGCAAGCGTAGCGCGCCCGCTGCCGTCGCCGGGCGCGTGGGCATGGCGTTCGGCGCGGCGCTCGCCGGGCGCGCCGCCTGGACCGTTGGCGGCGACGCGGGTCCGCGCCGCACCTGCGGTCGCGCCACTGGGCGCCCAGTGCCTGGCGTGTCGCGTCTGGCGCGTTCCTCATGCATGATCCAGGTTCTCCCCGATGATCTCACGGCTCACCACGCGTCCTCGCGTGGCGCGCACTGTCGTTCAGTATATCCCTCTCGTGTGAGAGTTCAATGTGAGATGTATGGGAA